>JBBWZU010000143.1:0-9280 GCA_039649225.1 Hyphomicrobiales bacterium
GGGCTGCGTTGCCGGCTGCGCCGGCGATGCCGGGTTCCAATGGGAGCGCCGACCGCAATGACGCCGACGGCAATGGCTCGGGCAGCGCAACCACGGCCGGCCATAGGTTTGCCGGCATCGGAACCGCGGACGGCGGCAGCGGCACGGTCACCGTGGTCCAATGCATCAGCAGCGGCATTGCCAAAGATGCCACCAGCACCATGGCCCATGACGTCATATGCACGTGCGGATTTCGGACGCGAAGAAGATGCAAGCCGACCCACACGGCGCTTCCAAGGATCAGGGAGCGAAACGCCGACTCCGCCAGAATCGCCAACATTATTTCCTCCCTCCCCTCGCCTCCACCTTTGCTTTGGCAACCTTATCGGCAAGCGCGCGCAACTTCTTCTGGTCGAGCATCGCCGTATCCACCATGCCCACCAGAACCTCATCCATCGAGCCGTTGCAGAACCAGTCGACGATGCGCTGCACGGCCTTGGCGGCCACGCGCCCGCGCGGCTCGGCCGCCTGATACACGAAGGTGCGGCCATCCACGCTGTGGGTGGTGTAGCCCTTCTCTTCCAGCCGCCGCAGCACCGTCCGAACAGTAGACTCCTTGAGCGGGCGAGACAGCTGTTCGCGCACGACCTCGGCCGTGACCGTTCCATTGGCCCACACCAGCTGCATGACCTCGCGTTCGAGGTCACCGAGATCGGGCAGGCTTTCGTCGATTTTTGGTGCCATGCGAATTTTTGCCTTCCTGTAACGCTACAGATGGTCGCATATAGGGCCGCGTTCTTCAACATACCCGGCGACCAGGGCGTCTACGCCCGTCTTCGAGGGCTATGGCCGTGCATGACGGAGCTATTTGAACGCGTTGCACGCTACCTTATGACCCCCGCGCGGTCTTCCGAAAGCCGAGACGCGCGCGCAGCGGCCACAGCCACTTGTGCCGGACGTATTTCTCCGCCGCCTTGTTGGCGACTTTCAGCATGGCAAGGAGAATGCGCGGGCGCAGATGCGCAAGCTCACGCGGAAGCGTCTTGAACGCCTTCCATTGGATGGCCAGCGTGGAGTGGCCCCACGACATCCGGTTCGATGAATTTTCCGGATGCTCGCGCACCTTGACCAGATACGCATCGTCCCACGCGACGCGATAGCGCCAAGCCAAGCGCATCCACAGATCCCAGTCGGGCGAGTTGAGCGTTTCGTCAAATCCGCCAACGTCCAGGATGGCGGCACGCCTGGCCATCGCGGGCGAGCATCCGCCGCCGTAATTCTTCAGCGTCATCGCCTCGGCGATCAACACGCCGGCCGGCGGGCGTAGCGGCGGCTCCAGCGCGCTGCGGGTCTCGTCGAACTTGACGATGTTGCAGAAGACGACGTCGGCCGCCGCCGCGTCCGCGAGCTTCAGCTCGGCCTCGAGCCGGTTTGGCTCCCACAAATCGTCATCGTCGAGGAACGCGATCCATTCGCCCTGCGCGGCCGCGATCCCGGCATTGAGCGCAACCGCGATCCCGGCCCGCTCAACGCGGATGACCCGGCAGCCGGTTGAGGTCGCGGCCTCGAACGTCGTCGGCGTCGATGGATTGTCCGGTCCGTTGATGACGACGACGATCTCGTAATCCGTAAAGGTCTGCGCCAACACGGATTCGATCGCGGCACTCAGCATCGCCGGCCGATTGCGCGTCGGGATCACGACGGAAACCTTCATGGTCCCTCAAAAGGCACGGCGACGAAACGGCGCATTCCGGCGTCAGCCGATCTTCTTCAAGCCTTTGGCGTACTGGTTCCAGCGCTTCACATACCACGCCGCCGCGAACGACACCGACTGCGCGGCCTTGCCCTCGAGCGTCTTGACCGCGCGCGCCGGCGAACCGACGATCAGCGAATTGTCGGGAAACTCCTTGCCCTCGGTGACGAGCGCGCCGGCGCCGACCAGGCAATTTGCGCCGATTTTGGCGCCGTTGAGCACGACCGCCCCCATGCCGATCAGGCTCCCCGGCGCGATGGTGCAGCCATGCAGCACCACGTTATGCCCGATGGTGCAGTCGGGCCCGATCACCATCGGGAACCCCATGTCGGTGTGCAGCGTGCAGCTCTCCTGGATGTTGGAGCGCTCGCCGACCTCGATCCACTCATTGTCGCCGCGCAGCACCGAGCCGAACCAGATGCTGGCATCCTGCTTGAGGCGCACGCGGCCGATCACCACCGCGGTCTCGGCGATCCAATAGCGGCCGTCGGCGGAGAGTTCGGGGGCTTGTCCGTCGAGTTCGTAGATCGGCATGCTGTGCTCCGGTTTATCCGGAGCGACCTTGCCACGTCCGCTTTCAGGCGAAAAGCAGCGCGAAGGCGTTGAACGCCATCACCACGACGGTGCCGGACATCAGGCTCCAGAAGCCCGCGATGATCGTCGCCAGCATCACGAACTGGAATTGGCGGCCCTCGATGCGGCGCCCGCGGATGACATTGCGCATGATCACGAACGGCGCCGCGAAGGTGAGCACCGGAACCGCGAGAAACGTGACGAGCTGGGCGCCCTGATTGAGCAGACGAAAGCTCAGCGGCCGTTCGGTGACGAGCTGATATCCGGTCGCAAGCGAGCCCGCCACGGCAAAGCCGAGGGCGAGCGCGATGAACGACTGGATCGACTCTGGTGACATCAAACGCGACCTGCAACGCAACTGCCGCGACCCTCGCCGATCGGCGCGCGAGGCGCCAGCGCATCCTTAAGCAAGGGTTAACGCGTAGGCGCTAACTCTAACGAGGCGTGCCCTTAGCCTTTGCTTGCCAACGCTTTCTCGCAGGATTCCGATGACCGACTACGCCGCCCACCGCCCCAGAATCGCCAAGCGCGCGCGCCGCAGCGCATCGGCCGGGCTCGCATTCGCACTGGCAACGCTCGTCGTCCTGATCGTGGCGGGCGCCGGCATCGTCGCGCTGCTGCTATGGCCGCGCAGCGTCCCGGTGGCACCCGATGCGCCGTCCTATCCGATCACCGTCGGCGGCGTGCTGTTCAATGTGCCGCCGGCCGCGATCCGCGTGCCGCTGCAACACCGCCCCGGCGCGCAGGACCGGGTCGATCTCGCCTTCCTGTGGCCATCGCTGCAGCCGCCCGATCCGGCGGCGCGTCCCGCGCCGGCCGAGCAGGCCCCGCCGATCGACCGCATCTTCATCACCATCGAGCCGCAGTCGACCGCGGTCGCGCCGAACGATCGCGTGCGCACGATCTATCCGCGCTATCTCGCCGAGACGCAGTTCGACGGGCCGGATGGCCTGAAGGTGATCGCCTTCAAGGAAGGCACGCCCTATCAGGGCGAAGATCTGTATTTCGACCCCGCGGCGCAGCCGGGCTTCGTGGTGCGCTGCTCGCGTCCCGGCAAGGCGAATACGCCCGGCATGTGCCTGTATGATCGCCGTATCGAGCAGGCCGACGTGACGGTGCGCTTCCCGATCGATTGGCTGGCGAACTGGCGCGGCGTGAACGACGCGATCACAACGCTGCTCGGACAGTTGAAGCCCGGCGGGTAGCGCCGGAAGCCGTGGAACAATAAGCACTAGGTTGTTTCCCTTACGTTTTTCTTTGAATCACGACGCTATTCTTGGGCGGCGTATTAAGTATTCGCATGCCACGCTTCCAGCCTGACAATGCTGGAATTGGTGAGCGTCCTGCGGCTGAATCGAAGCAGTTTCGGATGGCGATTGTCCGCGTCGGCCACGACGGTGGCCTTCGTGCTGTCGGTTTGCGCAGCCCTGATCGGCCACGAAGCATTCCGCATCTGGAGCAGCCGCGACGCGGCGCTCCAGGAGGGGCACAAGGACACTGCGAATCTGACCCGTTCGCTCGCGCAACACGCCGAGGATACGATACGCACGGTAGACGCCATCCTGATCAGCATGGTCGAGCGGATGGAGGTCGGTCGCCATGACGGATCCGCGATCGAAAGGCTGCGCAGGCTCTTTCAGGAGGAGGCTGCGCGGCTGCCGCAGGTAAAGAACCTCATCATCGTCGACGAGAACGGCATGGCGCTCGTCGACAAACTACCAACCACCGATCGCATCAGCTTTGCCGACAGGGAGTATTTCCAGCACCATCGCAGTCACCGGGACCGTATCGCGCATGTCAGCAAGCCGGTTCGCGGCAAGATGATGGGCGATTGGGTTGTTCCGATAACGCGCAGGATCGACAATCCCGATGGCACCTTTGCCGGCCTGGCGATCGCGGCCGTCAGTGTGAATTATTTCCAGGAATTCTATGAGCGCTTCGACATCGGCGAGGGCGGCGCGATCCTGCTCGCCTCAATGGATGGAACCTTGCTGGTCCGGCGGCCCTTCTCCGATGCCGCCATGGGCCGGGATTTGTCGCAAGGCGGCATATTTCGCGAGCTGCTGCCACAAGGTCCGCACGGCAGCGGAGAAATCCGTTCATCGACCGACGGCGTCGTTCGCCTCAACAGCTATCGGCGTCTCGATAGCTACCCTCTCCTGTTGGCGGTGGCGGAGGACAAAGACGAAGTCCTCGCGCCATGGAGAGAAAGGGCCAAGGTCGGCGTTCTGCGCGCGATCGCAATAAGCGGGATCATCGCCCTCCTGGGTTTTGTCCTGTGGCACCGAACGCGCAAGATCGCCGAGCAAGGCGCCCTGTTGAAAGCGACCCTCGACAACATGAATCAAGGGCTCATCGTTGTCGACGAGAAAGACACCTTGCCGATCTGCAATCGGCGCGCGCTGGAGCTGCTCGACCTGCCTGCGGAGCTGATGGCCGCGCGGCCGCGCAGCGGGGACGTCATCGCGTATCAGGCCGCGCGCGGCGAGTTTGACAGCGTACCGGCAGACGTCCGCGAACGCCTGCAGCCGCGCACGCATGACGAAACGGAAAACGTATACGAGCGCACGCGCCCCGATGGGACGACGCTCGAAATCCGCACGGTGCCGTTTCCCGCCGGCGGCGTCGTGCGAACCTACACGGACATAACGGAACGCAAGCGCATCGAGGCGGAATTGCGCAACAGCGAGCAACAGTACCGGTTGCTGGCCGACAACACGTCCGACCTCGTCGCGCGCCTAAGTCTGGATTTTCGCTATGGATATGTCTCGCCGGCAAGCCGCGAACTGCTCGGATACGATCGCGACGAATTGATCGGACGTCATGCCGGAGACCTGGTCCATCCAGCCGACCGCGCGCAATGGCTCCAAAACCTGATCGATGCGCCGCGCGCGCGAGGAGACGTCACCCAATCCACATATCGCGTTCTGAAGAAGGATGGCTCCTTCGCCTGGATCGAGGAGAACCGGCGAAAACTGCCGGCGTCGGACGGGTTTATTCTCTCAATGCGAGACGTGTCGCGGCGCAAGGATGCGGAATTCCGTCTTGAGGAAGCCAATCAAAGGCTGGAAGTTCTTGCGCGGCAGGATGCTTTGACCGGACTCGCCAACCGACGGCATTTCGACGAGATGCTCGCGGCCGAATTCCGCCGGGCCGCGCGGGAAAAGACCAGCCTCAGCCTGATCATGCTCGATGCCGATCATTTCAAGCGGTTCAACGACATCTATGGGCACCCTGTCGGCGATAGCTGC
Source organism: Hyphomicrobiales bacterium (assembly GCA_039649225.1). GTDB lineage: Bacteria > Pseudomonadota > Alphaproteobacteria > Rhizobiales > Xanthobacteraceae > PALSA-894. The sequence continues at coordinate 5,557 of JBBWZU010000143.1, forward strand.
CTGCGCTCGATCGCGCTTGCCTTGAAGCAGGGCCTCAGCCGGCCGGCCGACTTCGTCGCGCGCTATGGCGGTGAAGAATTCGCAGTGCTCGTGCCGAACACCACGCAAGCCGGCGCGTTCGAGTTGGCCGAGCGTTTACGGGAAACCGTGCAAGGCCTGCGCATTCCGCATGAGGCGAGCCCCCGCAAGATCGTGACGATCAGCCTCGGCGTCGCCAGTGTGACGCCCTCGGAAGACGAGTATCGGGCCGAGGATCTGGTGACGGCCGCCGATGCCGCGCTCTATGCAGCCAAAAAGGCCGGGCGCGACCAGACATACCTCGCCGGGCCCGGCCCCGCCCTGCGCGAGTCGCGAAGCGCATAGCGGCGACTGGCTCAGGAACCGGCGTGGTGCGAATAAGGCGATTGGAAAACTGCTCGGGCGGTTGAAGCCAAGCGGCTCGAGGCGCCTTTGAAATCCAGATCCATTGTTCGCGCTCCTGAACTCAAGGACTTCGACAGGAGAAATTCGCCGCATCCTCGATGCTACCGCTGCCGTTGTGGCGTGCGATCTCCGGATAGGGACACAAAGGCCGCGTTCGCACCGTCTTGCCGTCTTCCATCGCGGACGCCTCGATGCGCGCGGGCGATGCGCCGGTCTCCACCCAATTGATCAACGGCGTCATGGCGTCGAAACGGTCGGTGCCGAAACCGCCGCGGCAGTGGAACATGCCGGGCACCATGAACAGCCGATAGAAGTCGCGCGTCGCCGTCCCGAGCTTGGCGGCGACTTTCTCGTAGTAGTCGATCCCCATCATCGGCGAGAGCGCCGTGTCGGCCCAACCGAAATACATCACGATCTTGCCGCCGCGCGACTTGAACTCGGACAAGTCGGGATCGCGGGCATCGAGCAAGGCCCGGATCTGGTCGGTTCGCGCCAGGTCCTTGTCAAAATCGAACTTGTGCCAGTCGTAGCCGGCGTCGGCCTTGGAGAACGCGAGATAGCGCGCAAAGGCCTCGCCGTATTGCAGCAGCCGGCTTGGCCCCGATTTGCCGATCACCCAGTCGTCCCAACCGCTCTGTTTCTGGCGCAGCGCAGCGGAGTCGGCTCCGATCTTTTCGGCGCCGGGCAGCAGGCCGGGAAAATGCGGCTTGCCGTTGCTCACGATGCCGCCGTACAGCGCCTTGAGTGTCCCGATCTGCGCCGGCGTGAAGCAGGCCTCCTTTTCCTCATCCGAGCTGCACTTCGGTAGATCGGCCGCCGGATCAAAGCGGCACTGCCTTGGATCCTGGATCAAGCCGTCCTGAAGTCCGTCCACGGCGTCGCACTTGTCGTAGACGGCCCGCGCGATGTGCTGCAGCTTGGCCGGCGCAATCGGTGCCGCGCTGAGGGCGCGCGCCTGCCAGATACCGACCAGGACGCTGTCGGTGAAATTGAGGACCGGCGCTCCAACCACGATGCCGTCGAAATCGCCGGGGAAACGCTGCGCCGACATCAATCCCTGGCGCCCGCCGGTTGAGCAGCCGTCGAAGTACGAATAGGCAACCGGCCGGTCATAGAACACGTCCGCAACGCGCCGCGCCGTCTGCACGGATTCATGGACGGCACGGAATGCATAGTCGACCGTCTTCTGCAGGTTGACGGCGAACGTCGCCAACGGCTCGCTCGCCGCATCATGCCCCGTATTGGTCTGCACCGCGACGAAGCCGTTGCGTAACGCGTCGTTGCGTTGCGCGATGCGCGGCGGCGCATCGAGGGACTCGCCCGCATAGCCGCCATTGCCGCGCATATAGAGCCGCCGATTCCAGGACGCCGGCAGCGCCACCTCGAATTTCACTTCCGGATGGATGATGCCCAGCACACGGCAGAACTCCGGGACGTCACCAACCGAAGCGATGACTTCGGCGGAGAGAACCGTCACGTGTCCATCGGAGAGCCGCGTAAGGTCGCGGCAAGGAACGCGCGGCGCGACCCCGCCCAGGCGATAGTTCAGCGGCGATTGCGCAGCGTCGATGAAGCTGTAGCCGTTCTGCGCGAACGCATGCGAGGCGCAGGCGTTGACCAGCAACAGCATGATGGCGAAGTAGCCGAACGGCTTCACGGCGCCCCTCCGGTTTTCGCGGCAGGTTCGATGCCCTGCTCGTTCTTGCCGCGGTATTCTATTTGGGGCGACGCAATATAGTCGACATCGAAATCAATGCCGCCGGAACATGCTTTAAGCGGCGCCGGCGCGCAGTTGGATGAGATCACATCCATCGCAACGTCAGCGCTCGCGGTGCTTCACACGCTGCGGACCTGCGGCGAGTCTCAGTTGAACGTTGTCAGCCGAAGCTTTCTCAGTCGAGCCCTTGAGCCGGCGGCCCGCCGACTCCGGGAGCCGGCCGCGCCGGCGTCACCTCGCCGGGCGCCGCATTGGGCGCGCGCTGGCCGCTTGCGACATGCGCGCTTTTCGCAGCACGCACCTGCGAACGCGGATGATGCCGGTTGTTGCGCCATGACCGTGCGATCGAAGGCCCGGCCGTGTAACCGACCACCGCGCCCGCGACGAGACCGACCGGCCCAAGCACGACCGCACCCGTCAATGCGCCGAGTGCCGCGTCGCCATGACGTTCGCCTGCGGACGCGGCGGATGGAACGCCAAGCGCGATAGCGGCTGCAATGATAACGGTTCGCATGTCGCCCTCCCCGGGGGTTGCGAGGGGCATCATGTCCGGGAATGGGGCGTCAGTTTGGAGCGGATGTGGCGCGAACGCGTTACCGGCGGTGGAACTACGGCTCCAGATCCTGTTCCAAAATCGCCATCTCGACCGCAAAGCCGCCGTCGTCGGCGAATACGACGCCGACGAATTCGTCGCCGGCATGCAGATCGGCTGAATCGGTCTTGGTCGGACGCTTGCGCACCGAGAATTTCTCGCCGAGGTGCTTCTTTAGATAGACGTTGAGCTTGCCGGCGGTCTCGGCGTCGATCTTGGTCGACTTGGAATCGGGGAGCGTGATCGACTTTTCGAAATTGTAGGATCGCTCGTCGTCCTCGTCATCGACCAGGATGCGGCCGAACGGCTCATCGCCGAGCAGCACCTCGGCATAGTCGTCGCGCTGCGGGCGCGGCACCACGCGAATGCGCGGCGAAAACAGCTTCTTGAGGTAGCTGTCGAGCTTCTTGACCTCGGCGACGTCCACGGCGGCCTCACATGCAGAATGAAAACAATGGGTTCGACGGATCGTGCGCCGGCCGGAGCCGCGCCTCCATCGGAATCACGGGGACGGTTTCAGCCAGATCACTAGCCGGGTCAAGTGGCGCAAAGACGGCAAAGTGGCGCGGAACCCGTACCGCCCACCACAGCGTGTAGGCCAACGACGTCAGGGCCCGACGTCGTACAGCATCTGGTCCATGGTCCGCGAGGGCTCGGCGCAGCCGGCCGTGCCGACGACGCGCGCCGGGATGCCCGCGACGGTCGTGTTGTGCGGTACCGGCTTGAGCACCACCGATCCGGCCGCCACACGGGCGCAATGCCCGACCTCGATATTGCCGAGGATCTTGGCCCCCGCCCCGATCATCACGCCGCGGCGGATCTTCGGATGGCGGTCCTCGTGCTCCTTGCCGGTGCCGCCGAGCGTAACGCCATGCAGGATCGAGACGTCGTCATCGATCACCGCGGTCTCGCCGACCACCAGGCCGGTGGCGTGGTCGAGGAAGATGCCGCGCCCGATGCGGGCATTCGGATTGATGTCGGTCTGGAACACC
>JBBWZU010000145.1:0-4651 GCA_039649225.1 Hyphomicrobiales bacterium
CCGCTCGGACCGATCGCCAAGACCATCGCGGCGGTCGAGGCGCTCGCGCTCGATGCGGCCGAGCGGCAGAAGATCGTGGTCGGAAATGCCGAGCGGCTGATGAAGATGCGCTTTGCGAAAAGCTAGCGCGCCGTAGCGGATGGGACGCCGCCTCGCGCTCGGTGCCGCTCATGTGCGGACGAACGCGGCCGCCTCGTCGAGCCCGCAGACGTCGATGGCGACGCTGCGTACTTCTGTCACGCGTGCTGTCATGATTTGCGAACTTAGGCCTATTGCGGCTCGATGCCGAGTTCCTTGGTGGTGGTCGCCCACAGCGCCATCTGGGCCTTGAGGAATGCCGCCGCATCCTCCGGCGTTCCGGCGCCCTTCGGATCAAGCTCGAAACCGAGCTTGGGCGCAAGCTCCCGCACCTGGGCATCGCGCGTCGCCGCATCGACTGCGGCGCTCATCTTCTTGACGATGTCGGCCGGCGTTCCGGCCGGCGCCATCAACATGAACCAGCCGGAGAAATCAAAGCCCGGCAAAGTTTCGGCCGCGGCCGGCACATCGGGAGCCGCAACCAGCCGCTTGCCCGAGGCGATCGCAAGCGCGCGCAACGCGCCGCTGTGCACCTGCGCTTCCACGATGGAGGCCGAGAAGATGCCGCTCTGCGTCCGGCCCGTCATCGTATCCTGCAGGCCGTTGTTGATGTTTACCGAGGGCACGAGCATGAACTGCGTTCCGGCGCGCTTGTTCAGCGCCTGCGCGGTGACGCCAGCGAGACTGCGCGCGCCGTCGACCGACATCGTGTATTGGCCGGGCGATGCCTTGTCGAGCGCGATCAGCTCGGCGAGCGTTTTCGCCGGGACCTGCGGATGAACCACGATGAGCTGATGGCTGCGCGTCACCAGCGAGACCGGAACGAAGTCCTTCATCGGGTCGTAGGAAAGGTTCTTCACCATGTACGGGTTGGTGACGAGCGCCGCGGAGGTCGCGAAGAAGAATGTGTAGCCGTCCGGCGCGGCGCGCGCCGCGGCGGTTGCGCCGATCACATTGCCGGCGCCCGGCTTGTTCTCCACGATGACGGTCTGGCCGAGCGGGATCGAGAGCCTGTTAGCGATCATGCGCGCCATCACGTCGGGGCTCGCGCCCGCCGACTGCGAGACGATGAACGTCACCGGCCGCTGCGGCCAGTTTTGCGCAAATGCTTCGCCGAACGAAAATGACAGTACGGTGGCGACAATCGCCGCGAACCAGCGCGCCATGTGGGCCTCCCAGAAATTTTCTTGGGCTACTTCATAGCACGACGGCGCAAACGCGACAGGGCATGCGAAGCTAACCCGGCGCGCGGCCGTGCTCGCGCAAGAGGCGCAGGCCGGAGGCCGTGATGGCGACCTTGGCGCCGGCGCCTTCCAGCGTCGTGCGCATCACCAGCTTGCGGTCGACCGCCTCCTCCCACACCGTGAGCCGCGGGCATGAGGTGCGCCACGCATCGATGACCTCGGCGTAAGGGCGCGGCGCCTTGGCGACCCATTCGACGAGATCGAGCACCAGCGGGTCGATGATCTGGTTCACGCGCCCCTCCGTCATTTCACTGCGGAAACAGCCAGCACGTAGCCACCATATATCACGAAATATCCCGAAACCGCGGTGATGATGCGATTGGACCAGGAGCGGAATTGAGCGTCGGTCATCCGGTTGAGCACGCCCGAGGCGGCGGTCGTCCCGATCACCGTCGCCGTGATGGCAATGCCCGCGACGATTGGATCGACCGACGCGGCCGCGTCGATCACGCCGCCGAAATAGACCAGCTTGGCGCCGTGGCCGAACAGCTGGCAGATTCCCTTGGTGGCGATCTTCTCGCGCCGGTCCGAGCCGCCGCCGAGAAAGAAGGTGTCGAGCAGCGGTCCCGCGACGCCGGTGAGCAGCAGCAGCGTGGTGCAGATGATGCCGTAGATCACGCCCTGCGGCGCGCTGTCCGGATCGGGCTTCAGGCCCGCCGGCATCAGCCGCACCATGAACGGCGTCACCCCAAGCAGCAGCAATGCGAGCGCCTTGCTCGGCACGTATTTCGTCAGCGACCAGAGCGTCATCGCGATCGCGGCGCCGACCAGATAAGCGCCAACCGAGCGCCACATCACGTATTTGAGCCAGAGCAGCGCGCGCCAGCCGTTTGAGGCCATCTGCGTGACGGCGTGCAGCGCCATCGCCTCGGGCAGCGGCATGATCGCCAGCAGCACGCCGATCAGGATCATCCCGCCCGCCATGCCGAAAATGCCGGACAGAAACGATGTCGCGAGCATCGTCGTGCACAGGATTGCGATCAGCGGAAGCGACATCTCAGCCCTCCGGCCATTGTCATGCGCCGCTTGTGGCGTTCGTACAAACTGAGTTATTCTAAGGTGAGGCTCAGTTTTCCTGATGGTCGCGATGCGCAGGCTGCCCTTTCTCAACGGCATCAAGGCATTCGAGGCGGCGGCCCGTACCGGCAGCTTCGTGAAGGCTGCTGACGAGCTGCACGTCTCGCCTGCGGCCGTCAGCCGGATGGTGCATCTGCTGGAGGAACGCCTCGGCCTGCCGCTGTTCGAGCGCAAGGCCAACCGGCTGGAGCCGACCCCCGCCGGACGCACCTACCAGGCCGGCCTCACTCAGCTTTTCGACGGGCTCGCCAACCTCACCGAACAGGTCACCGCGATGGCGGGCGCGCGCGTGCTCACCGTCGGGGTCGGACCAACCTTTGCGATCCGCTGGCTCATCCCGCGGCTGGCGGATTTCCAGAAGCGCGAGCCGGACATCGACGTGCGCTTTGCGACCGGCGGCGAGGCGCTGCCGTTCAGCGAGGACTGGACCTGCGGCATCCGGCTTGGCGACGGGGCGTGGCCCGGATTGCAGGCCGACCCGCTGTTCCGCGCCGACCTGACGCCGATCTGCACGCCCGCGCTCGCGCGCAGGCTCAAGAAGCCGGATGACCTGAGAGGCATGACGCTGCTGCGCGTGACGCACGCGGCGGATGACTGGCCGCGCTGGTTCAAGGCGGTCGGCCTCACCGGCATTCAGCCGAAGGGACTGAAGTTCGACTATTACGGCCACGCGCAGCAGGCGGCGGCGGATGGCGTCGGGGTCGCGATCGGCGTGCGGCCTTATATCGATGATGACCTGGCGGCCGGCCGGCTGGTCACGCCATTCGCCCAATCGGTGCCGAAGGACGCGAGCTGGTATCTGGTCTACCGCGCGGCACGCGAGTCGGAGCCCGCATTTGCGGCATTTCGCGCCTGGATCATGCGGATGGCAAAGAAGAAGAAATAAAGCCCTCTCCTCGCGTACGAGGAGAGGGTGGCGGGCCGGCAAGCGGCGCGGGGGGACACTCACGCTTGCGCAGGACCCGCCAAGCTCCGCACCGGCCATTTGACCATCTGCGTCAGCACCATCAGCGCCGAGACCACGATGAACAGCGCGATTGCGCCGATCAGCAGCGAGTAGGTCTCAAGCCCGAGCAGCACGTAGAGAAAGCCGAACAGGCTCGAGAGCATCGCGGCGAACATCAGCGTCGGCACGAAGCGGCGCGAGACGGCCGCCGTGTAGAGGGTCGACTGCAGCAGCACCATGCCGGCCGCCGTCAGATAGCCATTGAGGTACCCGATGGGCTCGGCGAGCGAGAGCAGCAGCAGCGAGAACAGCGAGAGCGACAGGCCGAGCAACCCGTATTGCACCACATGGATCCGTAGCTTGGAGAGCACCTCGAAGAAGAAATAGGTCGCGAACGAGAGCACCACGAACAGCAGCCCGTATTTCGCCACACGCGTGATCATGCGGTAGATCGGCGTCGCCTCGATCAGGTCGACGCCGATGGTCGCGCCTTTCCACATCTGCGGGTCCATGATGGTGCTGGCGGCGGTGATGCGCGGCGAGCCGAACTCGATGATCTGCCACTGTGCCGTAAAGCCATCCGCCGCGACGGAGGAACTGTCGGGCAGCGTGTTGCCGGTGAAGCTCGGCGAGGGCCAGGCTGAGTTGAACTTCGCCGCCATTTCCTTGCCGGCGAATTGCACATTGAACGAACCCGTGCCGCGCAGGCTGACGCCTCCCTTGAAGGCGATACGCGTATTCGCCGTGACGGCAGGCGAGATCGGCGCGTTGGCCAGCACCAGCGCGGCGCCCTTGCAGGCCGCGTCCTGACGCAGCGCTTCAAGACAGGGCATCCATTGCGTCACGGTGCCGTCGATCGTGATGTTGTCGGCCGCGCGCAGCCCGGTGAGGCTTGTCGGCGTGCCGAACACGATGGTTGCGTCGTTCCAAAGGAACCGGCCATCTTTGTCGGCAACGAAATCTCGCAGACGGGACTCCGCCGGAATGACGAATGCACCGGTCATGTCGACCTTGGCGGAATAGACGGTGGCGTGGAACAGGCCGCGCTTGCGCTCCTCCGGCGCCAGATCGGCGCCGAGATCGAGACGTGTTGGCGCGATCTTGACGTATTGGCGCGGCCGGTCGCCGGCCTGATACGGAATAACCAGCGTCGGGGTGTAGAGGCTCTGCTCCGGCCCCCACGTGCGGGTGAATTCCTGCAGCACCCCATCCTGGCGCTGCTGACGTTCCTCGATCAGGTTCGAGATGAACAAATTCGGCAGGATGGTCGCGACGGCGAGCCCGGCGATCAAGACCATCTTGGAGA
>JBBWZU010000146.1:0-12412 GCA_039649225.1 Hyphomicrobiales bacterium
TGGCGGACGATCTTCTCCACTTCCTCGTCGGAGCAGAACGGCCCGTGCACGCGGCTGATGCGCCCGCCGCCCGCCATGTAGAGCATGTCGCCCTGGCCGAGCAGCTGCTCGGCGCCCATCTCGCCCAAAATGGTGCGGCTGTCGATCTTGGAAGTGACCTGGAACGAGATGCGGGTCGGGAAGTTCGCCTTGATGGTGCCGGTGATGACGTCGACCGACGGACGCTGCGTCGCCAGCACGACATGGATGCCGGCCGCGCGCGCCATCTGCGCCAGGCGCTGGATCGCGCCCTCGATGTCCTTGCCGGCGACCATCATCAGGTCGGCCATCTCGTCGACGATGACCACGATATACGGGATGGTGTCGAGCTCGAGATCTTCCTTTTCGTAGATCGCTTCGCCGGATTCCTTGTCGTAGCCGGTATGGACCGTGCGGAACATCGGCTCGTTCTTGGACTTCGCCTCGGTGACGCGCGCATTGTAGCCGTCGATATTGCGCACGCCGAGCTTGGACATTTTCCGGTAGCGCTCTTCCATCTCGCGCACCGCCCATTTGAGTGCGACCACTGCCTTCTTCGGGTCGGTGACGACGGGGGTGAGCAGATGCGGGATGCCCTCGTAGACCGAGAGCTCGAGCATCTTCGGATCGATCATGATGACGCGGCAGTCCTCGGGACGCAGCTTGTACAAGAGGCTCAGGATCATCGTGTTGATGGCGACCGACTTGCCCGAGCCGGTGGTGCCGGCGATCAGCAGATGCGGCATGCGCGCAAGATCGACGATGACGGCATCGCCGCCGATCGTCTTGCCGAGGCAGAGCGGCAGCCGCGCCTGGCTGTCGGAATAGTCGCTGGCCGCGAGCAATTCGCGCAGCAGCACCTTCTCGCGCTTGGGGTTCGGCAACTCGATGCCGATGGCATTGCGCCCCGGCACGACCGCAACGCGCGCCGAGACCTTGCTCATTGAACGCGCGATGTCGTCGGCGAGCCCGATCACGCGCGATGACTTGATGCCGGGGGCGGGCTCCAGCTCGTACAGCGTGACCACCGGACCCGGATGCGCATTGATGATCTCGCCGCGCACGCCGAAGTCGCCGAGCACGCTTTCAAGCGCGGTGGCATTCTCCTGGATCGCCTCGGTCGACAGCACGGCGCGGTCGCCGGGCTTCGGCGCGGCGAGCAGCGCCAGCGAGGGAAACTCGTAGCCGTCCTTGCGCTTCTGCGCCGGCTTGGCGGCAGGCTTGACGTGCTTGCGCGGCGCGACCGCGATCGCGTTTTCGTCCTCTTCGTCTTCTTCCTCTTCCTCGTCATCGAGCTCTTCGGCCTGATCGTCGGCCGGATTGCCATAGGGTTCGGCACCCGGCTCGGCGAGCTTCACCAGCGACGGATCGTGGCGCAGCGCGACCACGCGCGGACGGCGTCGCCACGGCAGCAATTGGGCGATCAGATTGAACAACGCCGAAGCCAGCAGGATGAGCTGCGCCTTCAGGCTGTAGAGGCCGTGATAGAGCCAGCCGAGCGACACCAGCGCGCGCGGCTCCACCTCCTCCTGCTCCTCGGCTTCGGCCGGCTCGGCCTCGGCCTCCTTGGCGGCCTTCGGCTTGCGCGTCCGCTTTGGTTTCTTCTGGACTTCCTCCTCGATCTCGCCGTGCCAGCCAAAACCGGCGGCGAGCGCGATGGCGGTGAGCGCCATCATGCCGATGACGACCGCGACGACGAAGCGGGTTGCGCCGGACAGCGGCGCCCCGAACATCCAAGCGGGCAGGCGCAGCAGCGCATCGCCGATGACGCCGCCAAGTCCGGTCGGAAGCGGCCAGGCTTTGCTCGCCGGCAGGCAGGACGCAAAGGCCGCGGCCGCAAGCGTCGCCGCAATCCAAAGCACCAGGCGCGAGCGCTCGCGATCGAGCGTACGATGCGTGAGCAGCCGCCAGCCCCAGGCGGCGAGCGGGAACAGCAACGCGACCGTCGCGATGCCGAAGAGCTGCATCATCAGGTCGGCGCTGATCGCCCCCATCAGCCCCAGCGTGTTGCGCACCGGCGCGTTGGTGGCATGGCTGAGCGAGGGATCCTGCACCGACCAGCTGGCGAGCGCGAGCGCCGCGATGCCGGCGAGCGCCAGCAGGGTGACGCCGATAATCTCGTGCAGCCGCCGGCGCAGCGCGGCGCGCAGCTCCTCCGACAGGATATCGGCGGCGGAGAATGTGTAGCGGATGGCCGACATTCCTGAACCGCCCTCCTAACCAAGCACCGCGACGAGACGGTGCAGCGCCTCGGCGGTGACATCGCGATCCTGAACCATGGCGATGCGGATATAGCCGTCGCCCGGATTAAAACCGTCCGCCTGCGGTCGCGCCGCGTAGCTGCCCGGCAGCACGCGCAGCCCCGCTTCCTTCCAGAGCTTGAGCGTCACGGCTTCGCTGCCGCCCTGCGCCGTTACGTCGAGCCAAAGGAAGAAGCCGCCGGGCGGACGCTTGTAGCCATAACGGTCGCCGATGATCTGGTCGGCGAGATCGAACTTGGCGCGATAGAGCGCGCGGTTCTCCTCGACATGCGCTTCATCATTGTAGGCCGCGATCGCGACCTCTTGCGCCGGCACCGGCACCTGCGGCGCCGCGACCGAGCGCAGATCGAGAAACTGCTTGATGAAGGTCTTGTCGCCGGCCGCAAAGCCGATGCGCAGACCTGGAAGGCTCGAGCGCTTCGAGAGCGAATGGAACACGCAGACATTGGCGAAGTCGGCGCCGGCCTGCTCGAGCATGCCGGGCGGCGGCTCCTTGCCGTAGATTTCCGAGTAGCATTCGTCGGCGAAAATGAGGAAGCCGTACCGGCGTGCCAGCGCAATCAGGCGGTCGAGATAGCGGCGGTCGGCAATCGAGCCCTGCGGGTTCGCCGGCGAGGCGAGGTAGAACGCCGCCGTGCGGGCCAGCAGCGCGGGGTCGAGCGCATCGAGATCGGGCAGGAAGCCGTTGCGGTCGGTCGCGTCGAGATAGACCGGTTCGCACTCGGCTGCCACCGCGCCTGCCGCATAGACGGCGTAGAACGGGTTCGGGATCAGGACCGCGGGGCGGCCGGCGCGCGGGCCAACCCATCGCTTCGCCGCGATGGCGGCAAGGAACAGGCCCTCGCGCGTTCCGGCCAGCACCAGAATTTCGCTCACGGGTTCGATCGGGCGTGCCAGGTGGTAGCGGCGATTGATCCAGCCGGCGACGGCCTGGCGAAAGCGCTCGGTGCCGGCGTTGGCCGGATAGCGCCCGAAATCGGCAAGATGCGCCGCCAATACCGGCCCGACGAACGGCGGCACCGGGTGTTGCGGCTCGCCGACCGCGATGTTGATTGCGGGTCGGCCGGGCTCGACGCCGGCCAAAAGCTCGGCCAGCCGCACGAAAGGCGAGCGCGCGTCAGCGGCCCGAGCGGTCGAGGAGGTTATCGCGCGTTCGGTAACGTTCATGGAACCAGTGTATGACGGGCCAGCCCCGCCGGAAACGGTTCTGGCACCATAGGAGTGGCTAGGTTAAGGCGCGATTAACCATCGGTCGCCGGCCGCGTGCCCTGCCGGAAGCGGCAGGCGGCTGGGGCGAAAGGGATGTCTTGAGCGCCAGCAGCGGTCCGCACAGATAGGCTCCGCAAACCGGAGACCGCATCGTTTGCGGCAGGTTGCAGCCGTGCTCCGCATGGAAGATGCAAGAGTCGGCGAACGACCGCGCCGGTACGGCGTCGAGATAGGCCGATACCAGTTCTTGCTTGGTCAAATGGGGGAACCGGCCCCACGCCAACCCAACCGATTCAAAGTCCAGATAAGCGTCATTGCCGCCTTTCTGGCAGCAATGGCCGCGGCAGGCGCTGCACGCGCTCAGGAAATCCGGCGAGCTTTGCGCTGCGCTGGTCCCGTCCGGTCTGTCGATGGCGGCAAACGAAGCGTCGGCCACCACGGCTTCAAGGTGGGTGGCCAATGCCTGGCGCCGGGCGGGTTCGACCAGCGTCAGTGGGCGATCACAGCCCGGCAACTCAATATCGCGCCATCGAACCATGCCGCAAATCCAGCCATCCTGCGTTGCAGGACCGTAGTAGGCCTTGGGCCCGAATACCGCAACGTTGAGGCTGGGGGGCGCCAACAGCGCAGGGCCCAAAAAAGTGAGAGGCCTCGGGGTGAGCCGAGGCCTCTCGACGGAGGGGGCGGTGCCGGGTCTCCACCCCAACCGTGTGGGGAGCGCCGCGCGGCCGAAACCGCGCGGCGTATCGGTTACATGTTGTAGGCGCGCTCGCCGTGATCGTTGAGATCGAGGCCTTCGCGTTCGGCATCGGCGGTCGGGCGCAGCCCGATGATGACGTCGATCACCTTGAGGATGATCAGCGTTCCGATACCGGACCACAGCAGCGTCATGCCCACCGCTTTGCACTGCGAGATGAGCTGCGCAATCAGGTCGAAGTCGGCGATCTTGCCGGTCTCGTAGTTCATGATGCCGGTGCCGCCGAGCGAGGGATTGACCAGAACGCCGGTCAGGATCGCGCCGGTGATGCCGCCGATGCAGTGGACGCCGAACACGTCGAGCGCATCGTCATAGCCGAGGGCATTCTTCACCGCCGAGCAGAAGATGTAGCAGATGACGGCGGCGATGATGCCGAGGACCAGCGCGCCCATCGGGCCGGCATAACCGGAAGCCGGCGTGACGGCGACGAGGCCCGCGACCGCACCGGTGACGATACCGAGCATCGAGGGTTTGCCCTTGGCCATCCACTCCACGACCATCCAGGCCAGCGCCGCCGCCGCGGTTGCGACGAAGGAGTTGGTCATGGCGAGCACGGCGCCGCCGGAGGCTTCGAGATTGGAGCCCGCGTTGAAGCCGAACCAGCCGACCCACAGCAGCGCGCCGCCGATCATGTTCATCACCAGCGAGTGAGGAGGCATCAGCTCCTTGCCGAAGCCGATCCGTTTGCCGACCAGCAGGCAGCCGACCAGGCCGGCGATACCGGAGTTGATGTGCACCACGGTGCCGCCGGCGAAATCGATCGCGCCCCACTGGAAGATCAAGCCTGAATCGGCATTGACCGCGTCGAGCTTGGCCTGAGCGGCGGTCTTGGCAGCGCCGTCAGCCGCGGCGGCCAGAGCCTTGGCGGCCGCATCGATGGCGTCCGGGCCGGCCCAGTACCAAACCATGTGGGCGACCGGGAAGTACACGATGATGACCCAGAGCGGCAGGAACAGCGCCATGGCGGAGAACTTCATGCGCTCGACCAGCGACCCGACGATCAGCGCGGGCGTGATCGCCGCGAAGGTCATCTGGAAGCAGATGTAGACGAGCTCAGGAATGTTCGCCCCGACCGTGAAGGTCGCGGCCTTGCTGTCCGGCGTGACGCCCGCAAGGAACGCCTTGGAAAGGCCGCCGACGAAGGGTGTCGAGCCGCCCGTGAACGCCATCGAGTAGCCGAACAGGCACCAGATCACCGTCACGATGCAGACTGAGTAGAACACCCACATCAGTGTGGAGAGCATGTTCTTCTGACGGGCGAGACCGCCATAGAACAGTGCAAGACCCGGAATGGTCATCAGCAGGACCAGCACGGTGGCCGACAACATCCAGGCGGTATCGCCTTTGTTGACGGTGGGCTCGGCGGCTGCCGGGGCAGCGGCCGGCGCCGCCGCGGCGGGCGCCTGCGCCATTTCGGCGAACGCGACATCAAAGGCGACAAAGCAGAGGCCTAGGGCAAAGACTATCGCGGCAAGCCCCGCTAGCCCCAGGCGGGTCGGTGTCTTGAACGTCATGTGGAAGCTCCTGTCCGTGATCGATGAGGCACGCGGCTTAAAGCGCCGCGGCGTCGGCCTCGCCGGTGCGAATGCGCACGGCGTGGTCGAGCGGGATTACGAAGATCTTGCCGTCACCGATCTGGCCGGTCTTGGCCGCGCCGGTAATCGCCTCAACAACCTTGTCGACCAGGGGGGCATCGACAGCCACCTCGATCTTCACCTTGGGCAAGAAGTTCACTGCGTACTCAGTGCCGCGGTAGATCTCGGTGTGCCCCTTTTGGCGCCCATATCCCTTGACCTCCGTGACCGTCAGGCCGTGGACGCCGACCGCAGTCAGCGCATCACGCACCTCGTCAAGCTTGAACGGCTTGATCACCGCCATGACGATTTTCATGGGTTCTGTCCCCTTCGGCCCGCCTTCGACTGACCCCAGCTAGGGCGGGTTCGATTTGCACAAGCCGCACGACGCTATTTCGGCGTGCGGTCACAATTTGCTTAATCAAGCCTCGTGCCAGAGCCACGCGGGCTGACTAAGGCCTTGCGACTCATGACTCTTTGGTAGGGGACGGAAAGAAGCCGAAGACAGCCTCAAGATGCGGCGCACAATCGCGCGCCAAGTATGCTCAAGAATTAGTCAGGCCAGGCAGTTAGCCTGACCTTAAGGTAACGCAATGACGACGGCGATGCTCAAGAATGAATCGATTCGCCGTGCAGCGTCACGTCGAGACCCATCTGCTCGGCCTCCGGGGTCACGCGCAACGCGGTCAAGACGCCGACCAGCTTGAGGATCACGAAGGTTAGAACGCCGGTCCAGGCGATCGTCACCGCAACGCCGATAAGCTGAATCAGCACCTGGCGCGGATTGCCGTCGATCAGGCCGGGCAGGCCCTGCGGGGAATCCGGACCGATCGAAACCGCCGCGGTCGCGAACACGCCGGCGAGCAGTGTCCCGATGATGCCGCCGACGCCATGCACCCCGAACACGTCGAGCGAATCGTCGTAGCCGAGCCAGAGCTTGAGCTTGGTGCAGGCCCAGTAGCAGCCGCCGCCCGCCAGAATGCCGATGACCATGCCGTGCCATGGCAACACGTACCCTGATGCCGGCGTGATGGTGCCCAATCCGGCGACCGCACCCGAAATGATGCCGAGCACGGATGGTTTGCCGCGCTCGCTCCATTCCAGCAGGATCCATGTCAGCGCGCCCGCGCAGGCGGCAAGATGCGTGGCCACGATCGCCATCGAGGCGCGCGAGCCTGCGCCGAGCGCCGATCCGCCGTTGAACCCGAACCAGCCGACCCAGAGCAGCCCTGTGCCGATCACCGCCAGCGACAGATCGTAGGGCGCAAGATTCTCCTGGCCGTAGCCGCGCCGCTTGCCGAGCACGACTGCGGCAACCAGCCCGGCGATGCCGGCATTGATGTGCACCACGGTGCCGCCGGCAAAATCGAGCAGGCCCATCGTCTGCAGGAAACCGCCGCCCCACACCCAATGCGCCAGCGGCACGTAGACGACGAAAAACCAGATGACCGAGAACAGCAGGAACGCCGAGAAGCGCATGCGATCCGCGACCGCGCCGGCAACGAGCGCGACCGTGATGATCGCGAACGTCATCTGGTACATCATGAACAGGCTCTCGGGGATCGTCTTGGCGAGCGGGCTCACGCTATCCATGCCGATGCCCTGCAGGAACGCGCGCTCGAGATTGCCGAGCGCCGGCGCGTCGCCCGAGAAGGCGAGCGTATAGCCGAGCATCATCCAGAGGATCGACACCAGCGCGACCGCCGCGAACGTCTGCGCCATGGTGGCGAGCACGTTCTTCTTGCGCACCATGCCGGCATAGAACAGCGCCAATCCCGGAATCGTCATCATCAGCACCAGCGCGGTCGCGGCGATCATCCAGGCGGTATCGCCGGCGTCGATTTTCGAAGTGCTTTGCGCTTGCGCGCACGCAGGCATTGCGATGACGGCGCAGGCCAATGCGCGCGGCGCAAGACGCGACGAAATTGTCATGGGTTCCCCCGGGAGCCGATTTTCAGATTCGCCGCAGCCCTCACCGGCCGCGGCGAAGTTTTGATTTTTGGAAATTCAGAGCGCGTCGGTATCGGTCTCGCCGGTGCGGATGCGCAGCGCGTGCGCGACGTCGACCACGAAGATCTTGCCGTCGCCGATTTGCCCGGTCTTCGCCGCGCCGGCGATCGCCTCGACGACCTTGGCGGCACGGTCGGCCGGCACGACGACCTCGATCTTGATCTTGGGCAGGAAGTTCACGGTGTATTCGGCGCCGCGATAGATCTCGGTATGGCCTTTCTGGCGGCCGAAGCCCTTCACCTCGCCGACAGTCAGCCCGGCGATGCCGAGGCTGGTGAGCGCATCGCGCACATCCTCGAGCTTGAACGGCTTGATGATGGCGGTGACCAGTTTCATGAGTGCCCTTCCCTATCGCGGCTTATTGCGCCCTATCACGTCCGCCTTCGGGCCGGTAACCCGCCGAGGCGTGACGTCGTTCCAGCAGTCGGTTCCGGCCCGGGGCCAATTGCTCACGATATCGGCAGAAAATCAAATTTTGGGCAGAAAGTCCCGGACTAGACCCCCCTGGAACAATTCAAAGCACTAGGCCGTTGATCGGCGTCAAGGACGTGCAGGACTGAAAACGCAACAAGAAGAACGCAAGACCGGACAAGAATAGGCAAGCACCGACAGCCAAAATGCAGCCGGCAGCTCGACGGCGGGTGGAGGCGATAAATGGCACAAACCAGCACGGCAAGCCGGCCGGCCGGCGACACGATCCCGGCGCCGGGAAAGATTTCCGTTTCCTTGACCGTCAATGGCGCCCAGCGAAAGCTCCAGGTCGCGCCCTGGACCACCCTGCTCGATACGCTACGCGACTATCTCGATCTGACCGGCAGCAAGAAGGGCTGCGACCACGGCCAGTGCGGCGCCTGCACCGTGCTGGTGGACGGGCGGCGGATCAATTCCTGCCTCGCCCTCGCCGTGATGAAGGACGGCGCCACGGTGACCACGGTCGAAGGTTTGGCGACAGATGGCGCGCTGCATCCGCTGCAACAGGCCTTCATCGATCATGACGCCTTCCAGTGCGGCTATTGCACGCCGGGCCAGATCTGTTCGGCCGCGGGTCTGATCGCCGAGGGCAAGGCGCAAAGCGCGGACGAAATCCGCGAACTCATGAGCGGCAACATCTGCCGCTGCGGCGCGTACCCGAACATCGTGGCGGCGATTCAGCAGGCGATGAAGTCATGATCAATTTCCAATATGCGCGCGCGAACGATGTTGCCGACGCGGTGCGCCAGATCGCCGCCGACCCGGCGGCCAAGTTCATCGCCGGCGGCACCAACTTGGTCGACCTGATGAAATACGATGTCGAGCGCCCGGCGCGGCTGATCGACATCTCGCACCTCCCGCTCACGACCGTTGAGGAAACCGCGGACGGCGGCGTGCGGATCGGCGCGCTGGTGCCGAACTCCGACCTCGCCTATCACCCGCTGATCGCGCAGCGCTATCCGCTGCTGGGCAGCGCGATCCTCGCCGGCGCCTCGCAGCAGCTGCGCAACATGGCCTCGACCGGCGGCAATCTCTTGCAGCGGACCCGCTGCCTTTACTTCTACGACGTGACGACGCCCTGTAACAAACGCGAGCCCGGCTCGGGCTGCTCGGCGATCGACGGCGTCAATCGCATCAACGCGATCCTCGGCACCAGCGAATCCTGCATCGCGACGCATCCCTCCGACATGTGCGTCGCGCTCGCCGCGCTCGAAGCCAAAGTGCATGTGGTGGGTCCGGCCGGCGAGCGCGTGATCGCGTTCGAGGATTTCCATCGGCTGCCAGGCAATACGCCACAACTCGACACCAATCTGCATCCCAACGAGGTCATCACGGCGGTCGCGCTTCCGGCGCGCGGTTTCGCCGACAACTATTCGTACCTGAAAATCCGCGATCGCCTGTCCTACGCGTTCGCGCTGGTCTCGGTCGCGGCCGCGCTCGAGCTGGAAGGCGGCACCATCAAAGAGGCGCGTCTTGCGCTCGGCGGTGTGGCGCACAAGCCGTGGCGCGACACGGCGGCGGAAGCGGCGTTGCGCGGTCAGGCGCCCAACCAAACCACCTTTCGGCATGCCGCGGACCTGCTGCTGCGCGACGCCAAGGGCTACGCGCACAATGCCTTCAAGATCGATCTGGCGCGTCGTGCGATCATGCGCACGCTGGCGCAGGCGGCAAACGGCACGCCGCAATCGCAATCCGACAAGAAGATCCGGTGACGCCATGCAGACCTACGTCGGAACGCCAACCTCCCGTGTCGACGGCCGCGCCAAGGTCACCGGGCAGGCCAAGTACGCGGGCGAGTTCAATCTGCCCGGTCTCGCCTATGGACATGTCGTCGTCTCGAGCATTCCCAAGGGCCGCATCAAGCGCATCGACACGCGGCAAGCGCTGCGCCTCGAAGGCGTCCTGGATGTGCTGACTCACGAGAACCGGCCGCGCATGGCCGGCACCGACCGCGCCTATAAGGACGACGTCGCGCCCGAGAAGGGCTCGCCGTTCCGCCCGCTTTATGATGACAGGATCATGTTCAACGGACAGCCGATTGCACTGGTGCTGGCCGAGGACTGGGACACGGCGCAATTCGCCGCCTCGCTGGTGCAGGTCGAATACGAAAAGGCGCCCCACGTCACCGACCTGCGGGCGCAGCGCGAAAATGCTTTCGTCACAAAGCGACCGAGCAAGCCGCGCGGCAACGCATCCAAGGCCTATGCGGCGGCCGACGTGCGCCATGAGGCCGAATACCTGATCGCGACCGAACATCACAACCCGATGGAGCTGTTCGCCTCGACGGTGGTCTGGGACGGCGACGGCAAGCTCACCGTCTATGACAAGACGCAGGGCGTGCAGAACGTGCAGCAGTATCTCTGCGGCGTGCTCAACAAGAAGCCGGACGAGGTGCGCGTGCGCTCGCCGTTCGTCGGCGGCGCATTCGGCTCGGGCTTGCGTCCACAATATCAGGTGGTGCTCGCAACGCTCGGTGCGCTGGCACTCGAGCGGTCCGTGCGTCTGGTGCTGACGCGCGCGCAGATGTATGGGCTCGGCTACCGGCCGGAGACGATCGAACGCCTGGCGCTCGGCGCCACCGCGGGCGGAACGCTCGATGCGATCACCCATGAGGCGATCGCCATGACCTCGCAATACGAGGACTTCGCCCGGAACGACACCGGGTGGGCCGACCTGCTCTACAAGAGCGCCAACACCGATCTGGTGCACAAGCTCGTGCGGCTCGACGTCTCCACGCCCGCCGATATGCGCGCGCCGGGCGCGGCCACCGGTGTCTTTGCGCTCGAATGCGCGATGGACGAAATTGCCGTCGCCCTCAAGCTCGATCCGGTCGAGCTGCGCCTGCGCTGCTACTCGGACCGCGACCAGAGCGAGGATCTTCCGTTCACCAGCAAGAAGCTGCGCGAATGCTACCGCCAGGGCGCGCAGGCTTTTGGCTGGGAGAAGCGCAATCCCGCGCCGCGCGCGATGCATGACGGCAGCGAGCTGGTCGGCTGGGGCATGGCGACGGGGGTCTGGGAAGCGCTGCAGATGCCGACCGCCGCGCGCATCGTGCTGACGGCGAACGGACACGCGGAAGTGTCCTGCGCGGCCTCCGATATCGGCACCGGGACCTACACCATCATGGCGCAGGTCGCCGCCGACGCGCTCGGCCTGCCGATCGAGAACATCAGCATCAAGCTCGGCGACTCGACATTGCCGCAGGCGCCGGTCGAGGGCGGCTCGTGGATGGCGGCGTCGTCGGCCCACGCGGTCGGCACGACCGCCGACGCGGTCCGCAAGGAGCTGCTGCGCCTTGCCAAGAAAATGCCCGGCTCCCCGCTGGCGGACGCCAAGCTCGACGAGGTCGTGCTGGCCGACGGCAAGCTCATGGCCGGCCAGGATGCGACACGCGCGGTTTCGATCGCCGACATCATGCGCGCCGGCGAAGTCGAGCGCATCACGCAGGAGAAGACCAACAGCTTCAAGGAGGACAGCGCGCACGCGCGCAACGCGCACTCCGCGGTCTTTGCCGAGGTGAAGATCGACGAGCAGCTCGGCGTCGTGCGCGTCACCCGCGTGGTCAATGTGGTCGCGGCCGGGCGCATCCTGAACGCCAAGACCGCGCACAGCCAGATCATGGGCAGCGTGGTAGGGGGCATCGGCATGGCGCTGCACGAGGAGACGCTGTTCGATCACAGGTTCGGCCGCATCATGAATGCCAACATCGCCGAATACCACATGCCGGTGAACGCCGACGTACACGACATCAAGGTGATCTTCGTGGATGAACCCGATGAGCTCATCAATCCGATGGGCATCAAGGGGCTGGGCGAGATCGGCCTTGTCGGCGTCGCGGCGGCGATCGCCAACGCGGTCTATCACGCGACCGGCAAGCGCGTGCGCGACCTGCCGATCACGCTGGATAAGATTTTGAGTTAGACAAACTGCCCGGCGCACCAGCCGGACGACCAGGCCCACTGGAAATTATAGCCGCCGAGCCAGCCGGTGACGTCGACCGCTTCGCCGATGGCGTAGAACCCGGGCACGTTGCGCGCCTCCATCGTCTTGGAGGAGAGATCGCGCGTGTCGATGCCGCCGACCGTGACTTCGGCCTTGGCGTAGCCCTCCGA
>JBBWZU010000168.1:0-20246 GCA_039649225.1 Hyphomicrobiales bacterium
CGATCAACTCGTCCGGTTCGCGCACGCGGTAGACGTATTTGGCGATCCAGAACAGCGTGTGCAGGTCGCGCAGGCCGCCTTTGCCTTCCTTCACATTCGGCTCGACCAGGTAGCGCGACTGGCCGGCACGGCGCAGGCGTTCCTCGCGCTCGGCGAGCTTGGCGGCGACGAACAGCGCCGCCGTGCCTTTCACGATGTCCTTGTCGAAGCGTGAGACGAACTCGTCGAACAGCCCGCGGTCACCCAGCAGATAGCGCGCTTCAAGCAGCGCGGTGCGGATGGTCATGTCCGCTCTGGCCTGGCGGATACATTCATCGACCGAGCGCGTCGCATGCCCGACCTTCAGGCCCATATCCCACAGGCAATAGAGAATGCCCTCGGCGACCTGCTCGCCCCAGGCGGTCTGCTTGTAGGGAAGCAGGAACAACAGATCGATGTCGGAGCCGGGCGCGAGCAGCCCGCGGCCGTAGCCGCCGGTCGCCACCACCGCCATGCGCTCGCCGTCCGAAGACGCCGCGCTGTAGAGCCTGCCGACGAGATCGAACAGCATGCGGATGATGTCGTCCTGCATGACGCAGAGCCGCTCGGCGCATTTGCGGCCGTGGCGATCCTTGAGCAGCATCTGCTCGGCGGCCGCCCGTCCCTCGGCGAGCGAGGACTTCAGCCGCTGCGCCATCGCGGTGCGCAGCTCGCGCTCGCGGCCCGCATAGGTATCGCGCAGGCGCGCGAGATCGGCCGCCGTGGCGTCGATGTCGATCAGCGTGTTCGCGCGCGCCGGATGGTCGGGCGGAGAGAGCATGGGGGACCGGATTAGACGAGCGCCGACGGACTGTCACCTATGCGTGGACTGTCGGCACACGGCTCCAAGCTGACGCCATGCAAGAAGGCCGGCAGGGCCAAACAACAGGAGCCATTCCGTCATGACGCGCCAGGGAGTATGAATTTCCAATAAACCGCAAATTTAGAATATTTCATTCTCGTTGACGCCAAATATCGGCCTTGCGTAGAATAAACATAGCGCCGATTTGAGCAATCAGCTTGCGGGCGCTTAACAAATGCAGCTAAAGCGTGGGCCCCGCCCAAGCCAAGCTGACGGCGGGCCACTCCCCGCCTCCATCAACAGCGGTTCGCCGCACACCGAATGGAGGACCTTTAATGTCCCTTCTAGGCCGCTCCCTTTTCTCGCGACGCGCGCTCATCTGCTCGGCCTTCTTCGTCGGCCTGTTGCCGACGGCGCTGCTTGCCGCCGACAAGCCGAAGGAAATCCGGCTCGACTGGGCGACCTACAATCCGGTCTCGATCGTGCTCAAGGAGCGCGGCCTGCTGGAGAAGGAATTCGCCAAGGACGGCATTGCGATCCGCTGGGTGCAGACGCTCGGCTCCAACAAGGCGCTTGAATTCCTGAGCGCCGGTTCGATCGATTTCGGCTCGACAGCGGGTTCGGCGGCGCTCGTCTCCAGGATCAACGGCAACCCGATCAAGTCGATCTACGTCTACTCGCGTCCCGAGTGGACCGCGCTGGTCACCAAGGATCCGTCGATCAAGAAGATCGAGGACCTGAAAGGCAAGCGCGTTGCGGTCACACGCGGCACCGATCCGCACATCTTTCTGGTGCGCGCGCTGCAGTCGGTCGGCCTGACCGAAAAGGACATCACGCCGGTGCTGCTGCAGCATCCGGACGGCAAGACCGCGCTCATTCGCGGCGACGTCCAGGCCTGGGCCGGGCTCGATCCGATGATGGCGCAGGCCGAGGTCGAGGACGGCGCCACGCTGTTCTATCGCAATGCAGCCGCCAACACCTGGGGCATCCTGAATGTGCGCGAGGAATTCGCCAAGGATCACCCCGATCTCGTGCGCCGCGTGCTCGCCGTCTACGAGGACGCGCGCAAGCATTCGCTGGCGAACTACGACGAGGTGAAGAAGGCTTTCATCGCCGTCACCAAGCTGCCCGACGCTGTGGTCGACAAGCAGTTGAAGGAACGCACCGAGCTGACCCACTCCAAGATCGGCGCGCCGCAGCGCGAATCGATCCTCGCGGCGGGCCTGGCGCTGCAGCAGGCCGGCGTCATCAAGACCGATGTCGACGTGAAGAAGACCGTCGATGATCTCATTGACGATCGCTGGGTCGCGGTGACGAATTAGCACTTCGTGTGTCCCGCACGCGGCGCACCATTTCGAGGTGCGCTGCGCCCGGGACGCGGAGCCCCGCATTGCATTCGGGGACGATCTTATGTCTCTTTCCACCATGACCCTCGCGGAACCAGCCATCGCCACACGGCGCGAAGCGCGTTCACGCGCGCGCTACGTAAGGCCCGCGCTCGGACTTGCGCTTCCGCTCGGCTTGGCGATCCTCTGGGAAATCGCGGTGCGGCTCGGCTATTCGGATGGGCGGCTCGTCCCGCCGCCCTCGCGGATCTGGGCAACGCTGGTCGAACTCGCCGCGACCGGCGAGCTGCAGCGCCACGTCGCCGTGACGATGGCGCGCGTTGCGGCCGGCTTCGGCTTCGGCGTCGCCGCCGGAACACTCGCGGGCGCGATCACCGGATACTCCACGATCACGCGCCGCCTCATCGATCCGACGCTGCAAGCGCTGCGCGCGATCCCGTCGATCGCCTGGGTTCCGCTGTTCATCCTTTGGCTCGGCATTTTCGAATCCTCCAAGATCACGCTGATCGCCGTCGGCGTGTTCTTTCCGGTCTATCTCGGCGTGATGGGCGCGGTGCTTTCGGTTGATCGCAAGATCGTCGAAGTCGGCCGCGTATTCCGCCTTTCCGGCCCCGCGATGGTCTGGCGCATTCTGCTGCCTGCGGTGCTGCCGGCTTACGTGATTGCACTGCGCTCCGGGCTCGGGCTCGGCTGGATGTTCGTGGTGGCGGCCGAGTTGCTCGGCGCCTCGGAAGGGCTCGGCTATCTGCTGGTCGACGGCCAGCAGCTCGGCAAGCCGGCGCAGATCGTCGCGGCGATCGTGGTCTTTGCGGTGATCGGCAAGACCACCGACTGGATGCTGAGCGCGGCGGCCGCGCCGTTCCTGCGCTGGGAAGACCGCTATGGGCGCAACACATGACTCTGAGCATTGCCCATGTCGGCAAGACCTACGACAACGCCACGCGTGCGCTCGACGGCATCACGCTCGACGTCGCGCCCGGTGAAATCGTCGCGGTGGTCGGCGGCTCGGGCTGCGGCAAGTCCACGCTGCTGCGCCTCGTCTCCGGCCTCGACAACCCGACCCAAGGCCAGGTCGCGCTCGATGGCGACACCATCCTGTCGCCGCACCGAAGCATCGGCATCGTGTTCCAGGAGCCGCGGCTGCTGCCCTGGCTCACCGTCGCCGCCAATGTCGGTTTCGGGCTCGCCGACCGGCCGAAGGCGGAGCGTGCCGAACGCGTCGCGCACCAGCTTGAGCGCGTCGGCCTCGCCGACAAGGCGAACGTCTGGCCGCGCGAGCTCTCGGGCGGCCAGGCGCAGCGCGTCGCGATCGCACGCGCCTTGATCATGCGCCCCGAGGTGCTGCTGCTCGACGAGCCGTTCTCGGCACTCGATGCGTTCACGCGCGTCGACCTGCAGGATCACCTGCTCGATCTGTGGGCCGACGGTAAGCCGACGCTGCTGGTCGTCACACATGACGTGGATGAGGCGATCGTGCTGGCGGATCGCGTAATCGTGATGCGCCCCGCGCCCGGCCGCGTGTTCGACGAGATCGAGATCGATCTGGAGCGCCCGCGCGACCGCCAGTCGGCGGCCTATGATTTCGCCAAGCGTCGCGTGATGGCGGCGCTCGACCGCTCGCTCGATCGCAAGGCCACCATCGACGACGGCGAGACGAAGTCCGACGCCGGCGCGGCGCTGTGGTGGTGATTGTCATCCCGGACAGCCCGCAGGGTTGACCCGGGACCCACGCATGCCCGATTGCGCTCCGCTCGCCTCATGGGTACATGGGTCCGGCTCTCACTGCGTTCGGCCGGGACGGCAGATAGCCGGGAGGAAACCAACAATGAAAATGCGAAGCTTCGACGTCTGCCAGTGCGGTGCGCCGTTGCAGGCGATTGATCGCGATGTTCCGCAGCCGCAGGGCACCGAGGTTCTCCTGAAAATGCTCGCGGCCGGCGTGTGCCACTCCGACCTGCATATCTGGGATGGCTATTACGAGATCGGCGGCGGCAAGAAACTGATGCTGGCCGATCGCGGCATCAAGCTGCCGCTGACCATGGGACACGAGAACGTCGGCGAGGTCGTGGCGATCGGCCCCGACGTAAAGGGTGTCAAAGTTGGCGACGTTCGCCTCGTCAATCCGTGGATGGGCTGCGGCGGATGCAAAGTGTGCCAGCGTGGCGAAGAGAACCTTTGCCTCAAGTCGAGCAATCTCGGCGTCTTCTCCAACGGCGGCTATTCGACCCATCTCCTGATCCGCAGCCCGCGTCATCTGTTCGATATCGGCAGACTGACGCCGCAAGAAGCTGCGCCGCTCGCCTGCTCCGGCGTGACAGCGTTCAGCGCGATCAAGAAGATCGATCCCGAAACGCTGAAAGGCGAAGCACTCGTCATCATCGGCGCCGGCGGCGTCGGCCTGATGGGCGTCACGCTGGCCAGGAAGATGGGCGCGCAGAAGATCATCATCGTCGACATCGACGCCGGCAAGCGCGAAGCCGGGCTGAAGGCCGGCGCGACCGCCGCGGTCGACGGCAGCGCGGCCGACGCGGTGGCGCAGATCCAGAAATCGGCCGGCGGGGCCGCGTGGTCGG
Organism: Hyphomicrobiales bacterium; assembly: GCA_039649225.1. Taxonomy (GTDB): domain Bacteria; phylum Pseudomonadota; class Alphaproteobacteria; order Rhizobiales; family Xanthobacteraceae; genus PALSA-894. The sequence goes on from JBBWZU010000168.1 coordinate 4,740, forward strand.
TGATCGATTTCGTCGGATCGAGCGCGACCGTGAAGCTTGGCGTCGACAGCATCATCAAGGGCGGTACCGTGATCGTGGTCGGGTTGTTCGGCGGCGACATCACGGTGCCGACGCCCTATCTGCCGATGCGTGCGATGACGCTGCGCGGCTCGTATGTCGGCAGCCAGACCGACATGGCGGAACTCCTCGACCTCGTGCAGCGCACCGGCATGCCGCCGGTGCCGATCCGCACGCGGCCGCTGGAGGATGTGAACGACGCGCTGAATGATTTGCGCGCCGGCAAGATCGTCGGTCGTGTTGTGCTCACGCCGGCCTAATCCCTCCCCGCTTGCGGGGAGGGTGGCTCCTCACGAAGTGAGGAGACGGGTGGGGTCGACGATATCCCACCCCACCCGGCTTCGCTTCGCTCGCCACCCCCCCTTTCAGGGGAGGAACTAAGAAAGGGAATATTCTTCATGGACGCAAACGCACTGCGCGCGATGCAGGCGCCGATCAAGGATCGCTACAAGGGCGATCCTTCCGCCGCGATGATCACGCTCAAAGCCAAAGGCTCGCTCGACGACACCAACATTGCCTGCAAAGTCGAGACCGGCCGCGCGCTCGCGGTCGCCGGCCTGCATCCGGCGACAGGCGGCTCCGGCATGGAACTGTGCTCCGGCGACATGCTGCTCGAGGCGCTGGTCGCCTGCGCGGGCGTGACGCTGAAAGCCGTGTCGACGGCGCTCGATATTCCGCTCAAATCCGCCAACGTGTTCGCCGAAGGCGATCTCGATTTCCGCGGCACGCTCGGCGTCGCCAAGGATGCGCCGGTCGGCTTTGCGCAGATCCGCTTGCGCTTTGACGTCGAAACCGACGCGCCGCAGGACAAGCTCGATCAACTGCTCAAGCTCACCGAACGCTATTGCGTGGTGTACCAGACCATCAAGGCCGGCCCGCCGGTCGAGGTGAAGCTGCAGAAGGTGTGAGGTTTTCTATTCCGTCATGGCCGGGCATAGCCCGTCTTCAACCGGCTATGCCCGGCCACGACGAAGAAACAAAAATGTCCCCCGACCTCTATGACCTTCTCGTGCTCGCGCTGCGCATGGCGATCACGGCGGCATTCGTGATTTCGGCCTCCATCATCACCGAACGCTCGGGACCGGCGATCGGCGCGCTGATCGCGACCTTGCCGATCTCGGCCGGTCCCTCTTACGTCTTCCTTGCGCTTGATCACGACGCAGCCTTCATCGCGCAAGGCGCGCTCGCGAGCCTGCCGATCAATGCCGCGACGATCCTGATGGGCACGATCTATGTCGTGCTGGCGCAGCGCTTCGGCGTCGCCATCAGCCTTCCGGCCGCGCTGCTGGCGTGGCTCGCGTGCGGGGTCGCAGTCCGCTCCTTCCCGTGGACGCTCGCGGGCGGCATCCTCGCCAATATCGGTGTGCTGGCGATCTGCCTGCCCGTGGTGCAGCGCTTCCGCGCCGCCAAAATGCCACTGATCGTCCGGCGCTGGTACGACATCCCGCTGCGCGCCGCGCTGGTCGCGACACTCGTCGCCACCGTCGTGACGCTATCGCATTGGGTCGGCCCGACGGTGAGCGGCATCATCGCGCTGTTTCCCGTGGTCTATTCGAGCCTGATGCTGATCCTGCAGCCGCGCATCGGCGGTCCTGCCACCGCGTCCGTGATTGCGAACGGCTCGTGGGGTCTGATCGGCTTTGCCATCGCGATCGTGATGCTGCATCTCGGCGCGCTGTATCTCGGCTCGGCCACGGCCCTGAGCCTCGCGCTCGCGACCGGCGTGACCTGGAATCTCGGCCTATGGCGGTTCGGGCGGCGCAAGCATTTGCGCGCAAGCTAAGTTTTTTTGGCCGCCTTGAGCTTCAAGGCATAAAGCGCTTCCAGCGCCTCGCGCGGCGACATCTCGTCCGGATCGAGCGCTGCGAGCGCCGCCGCCAGCTCATCGTCACCTTTGTCCCTGGCGGGCGCCGCGCGTGTCGCGGCAAACAGCGGCAGATCGTCGATCAAGGTCTTCGCGGGCGAAGTCCGGTCCACCGCTTCAAGCTGCGTGAGCACAAGTTTCGCGCGCTCGATCACCGCGCTCGGCAGCCCGGCGAGCTTGGCCACCTGGATGCCGTAGGACCGGTCCGCCGCGCCGGCCACGACCTCGTGCAGGAACACGACGTCGCCGTGCCATTCCTTCACCCGCATGGTGGCGTTGTGCAGCCGGGACAGTTTCGCGGCGAGCGCCGTCAGTTCGTGGTAGTGCGTCGCGAACAGCGCGCGGCAGCGATTGTTCTCGTGCAGATGCTCGATTGCGGCCCACGCGATCGATAGGCCATCGAAGGTCGCGGTGCCGCGCCCGATCTCGTCGAGGATCACCAGCGCGCGTTCGCCGGCCTGATTGAGGATCGCGGCGGTCTCCACCATCTCGACCATGAAGGTCGAGCGCCCGCGCGCCAGATCGTCGGCAGCTCCCACGCGCGAGAACAGGCGATCCACCACGCCGATGCGCGCGCGCCGCGCCGGCACGAAACTCCCCATCTGGGCGAGCACGGCGATCAGCGCGTTCTGGCGCAGATAGGTCGATTTACCGGCCATGTTCGGCCCGGTCATCAGATAGATGCGGCCGGCCTTGTGGCCCGGCGGCGGCGAAAGCTCGCAGTCGTTCGCCACGAAGGGCCCGCCGTCGTGCCGCAATGCCTGCTCGACCACCGGATGGCGCCCGCCCTCGATGCAGAAATCGAGCGAGCGGTCGACCTCGGGACGCACGTAGTTGCGTTCGATGGCAAGCGTTGCGAGCGCCGCCGCGACATCGAGCACACTGAGCGCCTCTGCGGCGCGCTTGATCGGCTCGGCATTGCTGGTCACCAGCGCGGCGAGGCGGTCGAAAATCTCCAGCTCCATCGCGAGCGCGCGGTCGGCAGCGCTCACGATCTTCTTCTCCAGATCGCCAAGCTCGTTGGTGGTGAAGCGCACCTGGCCGGCGAGCGTCTGACGATGAAAGAAGATCGCGTTGAGCGGCGGCTTGCGCAGCGTCTCGCCATGCTGCTCGGGGACTTCCACGAAGTAGCCCAGCACGTTGTTGTGGCGCACCTTGAGCGCCTTCACGTTGCTCTCTTCCGCATAACGCGCCTGCAGGGCGGCGACGACGCGGCGGGATTCATCGCGCAACGCACGGGTTTCATCGAGCGTGGCGTCGTAGTTCGCGCGCACAAAGCCGCCATCGCGCTTGAGGTATGGCAATTCGTCGGCCAGCGCCGCTGCGAGTGTCGTCGCGATCGCCGGAGCGGGGGCGGCCAGCGCCTCCACGGCGTCCGCGATTTCCTCGGGCAGGTCAGTGAGCATTCCGAGTCGCTGCGCCAGCTCGCGGGCCGCGCCCAGCCCGTCGCGGATCCCCGCAAGATCGCGCGGGCCGGCACGCCCGAGCACCAGCCGCGACAGCGAGCGCGCCAGATCGGGTGCCGCACGCAGTTGCGAGCGCACGTCGTCGCGCGTTATCGCGTCGGTGACGAATAGTGCCACGGCGTCGAGGCGTTTCGCGATTGTCGCCGGATCGGTCAGCGGCGCCGCCAACCGCTGGTTCAGCAGCCGAGCTCCCGCCGACGTCACGGTGAGATCGATGCTCGCAACCAAAGAGCCGCGCCGCTCGCCCGACAACGTGCGCATCAGTTCAAGGTTGGCGCGCGTCGCCGCGTCGATCGTCAGCATTGCGCCGGCGGCCTCGCGCGTCGGCGGCGCGAGCGGCGGGCGGGCGCCAAGCTGCGTGCGCTCCACATAGGTGATGCAGGCGGCCGCCGCGGTCAGTTCCAGCCGCGAGAACACGCCGAAAGATTCCGTGGTGGCGACCGCGAAATAATTGGCAAGCCGCCGCTCGGCGGTCGCGCCGTCGAACACGTCGCGCGTCAGCGGCGTCACAGGCAGCTCGCGCAAATAAGCCGCCATGTCGGCGTCGCCATAGAGCGCGTCCGACACGATGATCTCACCCGGCTCGATGCGGGCGATTTCGGCATTCAGCGTCAGGCGATCGCATTCCATCACGCGGAACTCGGCGGTCGAGATATCCAGCGCCGCAAGCGCGAACAAAGCCGCCGCGTCCGGCGAGGAGGCGCGCGCACGCACGACCGCCGCCAGATAGTTGTTGCGCCGCGCGTCGAGCAGCGAGTCTTCGGTCAGCGTTCCGGCCGTGATCAATCGCGTGACGTCGCGCTGCACGACGCTCTTGGCGCCGCGCTTTTTCGCCTCGGCCGGGTCCTCGGTCTGCTCGCACACCGCGACGCGATGACCGGCCGCGATCAGCCGATGCAGATATTCCTCGGCGCGCACCACCGGCACGCCGCACATCGGGATGTCGGCGCCGTTGTGCTTGCCGCGCTTGGTCAGCACGATGCCGAGCGTGCGGCTGGCGATCTCGGCGTCCTGAAAGAACATCTCGTAGAAATCGCCCATGCGGTAGAACAGCAGACAGTCCTGATTGGCGGCTTTTATCTCCTGGTATTGCCGCATCATCGGCGTGGCCGTACCCTCGAACGGGACGGCGGTTTCCGTGACGGAATTGGGATTGACGTGATCCATGCGGCGGGACGCTAGCAGAACACGTCCGCGCTTTCATGCGTTGCGCAAGCGTGCCCCACAGGCAATCACATGCGATCAGAGCGTGGATTTGAGCTTCAGATTGTCCAGCCGATTGATCGATTTGACATCGATGCGCTTCTTCTCGCCGCCGTGCTGAATATCGAGCGGAACCGAGGCACCGGCGGGACCGACGGCCCACACCTTGCGATAAAAATCCGCAAGGCCGCGCGGCACTTGGCCGGCGACGCCGACGATTTCGTCGCCTTTGCGCAGTCCGGCCTTCTCGCCCGGCCCGCCCGGGGTGAGGCGGCCGACCGTGAGACGCCCGGTGGTGTCGTCTGCCGCAACGCCAAGCCACGGACGCCCGCGGCCCGAGATGCGGCCATCCGCGATCAGGTCGCCAAGGATCGGCGGCAGCTTCTCGATCGGCACGAACATGTTGCCCGGTGTTGCTTCGCCGGTGCCGGCGGTGTCGCCGACGATCAGCGAGCCGACGCCGATAAGCTTGCCGTCGCGCGAGATCAGCGCCGCCCCGCTCCAGGCCGGGTGCGGCGGCGCCGTGAAGATCGCCTCGTCGAGCAGGTATTCCCAACTGCCGGCGAACTCGCGCTTGGCAACGACATGCGCCGCACTCGCCACGCCGCCAAAACTGGCGATCAGCGCCGGATCGCCGACCTGCACGTCGGCGGATTTTCCGAATGCGAGCGGCTTCAGGTTGAGCGGCTGCATCGCGCGCAGCACGCCGAAGCCGGTCTCATGATCGTATCCGACGATCGTCGCCGCGACGGTGCGGCCCGCGTTGGTGGTGAGCTCAGCCGACAGCGCCTCGACCATCAGGTAGCCGATGGTCAGCACCAGGCCGTCTTCATCGATCACGATGCCCGAGCCTTCGCGCTCACGACCGAGGCTCTGCGCGGTCTGGCCGTCGGGGTCCGCGATGGTCTTGATACGCACCACCGAAGTGACGAGTTCATCGAGCGTTGCCGCATGGGCGAGCGGACCGAGCGCCGCCGTCATCGCCAGCAGGGCCAGCGCTCCGAGCCGCCAAAGTGCCGGAACGATCGAGACAGCGTTGCGACCATCGCGCATGGCATACCTCATCGGTGCCCTCGAATCTCGGCCCCCGAATCGTAAAGCAAGACTCATGCTACTCCCGGCCGGGCGGCGCGACCATCGATGGCGCGCTCGTCCGGCGCGTTGATCACCGCCGCCTTCGCATGCCAGAACTGCCACCCGGGCGGCGCCGCGAGAGCCGCAGGGGGTGTGGGATGTCGGTTCGGCTGGCTTTCAATCTGGCAATCCTCGCGGCGATTGTGCTCGGCACCGGCGGCGCATCCGCCGAAACCGTGACGCTCAAGCTCAGCCAGTTTCTCGGCCCCAAGAGCTTTTTCCAGCTGGATTTCGCCGAGCCCTGGGCGAGAGAGCTCGAAGCCAGGACCAGCGGCAAGGTCAAGGTCGAGATCTTTGACGGAACGACTTCGTTCGGCAACGTGACGCAGCAGGCCACGCAAGTGAAGGCCGGCACCGTCGATATCGCGCTTGGACTGCGCGGCGCCGAAGGCGATCGCTTCCCGGGCAGTTCGGTGATCGAGCTGCCGTTCGTCGTTCCGGATGCGCTGCGCGGCTCGCGCGCACTCTGGGACCTGTACAAGGACGGCACGCTGGCCGACGAGTACAAGGACTACAAGGTCCTTGCGCTGTTCGTGCACAATCCCGGCCTCATCCACACGCGCGACAAGAAGGTCCTGACCCTTGGCGATCTCAAGGGCCTGCGCTTACGTTCGCCGAACAAGACCGTGTCGGCTGCGCTCGAACATATCGGCGCCTTGCCGGCCGTGCTTCAAGTCAACGACGTGATGGCCGCCGTGAAGGAGAACAAGATCGACGGCATCGTGACGAACTGGGGCAATCCGCTGCAGGGTTTCAACGACTATATGAAATTCCACACCGACACGCAGTTCTACACGTCGGTGTTTTTCGTCGTGATGAACAAGGGAAAATACGCAAGTCTGCCGCCCGATATCCGTGCAGCCATCGACGCCGTCTCGGGCGATGTTTTGGTCACGCGCTTCGGCAATTTGTGGAACGAATGGGACAAGCCGGTGCGCGAGGGCGCGGCGGGTCCAGGGCATGAAGTCATCATTCCGGACGCCGCCACGATGGCGCAATGGCGCGAAGGACTCCGGCCGGTGACCGACCGCTATCTGGCCGATCTCGCACGCAGCTTTCCCAATGCGCGCGCCGCCTATGACAAACTGACCCGGACACTGGCCCGCTAGCGCGACGTCTTTTGCGCAATCTGCCGGATTTTTGTCGCCGGATATTTCGGCGCCGCGTGTCCTTGAGCCACCCCGGTGCCCCCGCTATGGTGCGCCTCCGCCGCGCTCCCTAAAAAGGCGCGGGCCGCTCAAGGGGTTGAAATGTCCGACAAAAAGCCCGGCCGCCAGTCGCGGCCGACGTTCACCGACCAGGAAGCGCTGTTGTTTCACAGCCAGGGCCGGCCGGGGAAGCTCGAGGTTATTGCCACCAAGCCGATGGCGACACAGCGCGATCTGTCGCTGGCCTATTCGCCCGGCGTCGCCGTCCCGGTGCTGGCGATCGCCGAGGATGAGAGCCTTGCCTACGACTACACCGTCAAAGGCAATTTCGTCGCCGTCATCACCAACGGCACCGCGATCCTGGGGCTCGGCAATCGCGGGGCGCTTGCCGCCAAGCCGGTGATGGAAGGCAAGGCGGTGCTGTTCAAGCGCTTCGCCGACATCGATTCCATCGATCTGGAAGTGAACACCGAGGACCCGGACGAGTTCATCAACTGCGTCAAATTCCTCGGCAAGGGCTGGGGCGGCATCAACCTCGAAGACATCAAGGCGCCCGAGTGCTTCATCATCGAGCAGCGCCTGCGCGAGCTGCTCGACATTCCGGTGTTTCACGACGACCAGCACGGCACCGCGATCATCGCGACCGCGGGCTTGCTGAATTCGCTCGATCTCACGGGTCGCAGAATCGAAGACACCAAAATCGTCTGCAATGGCGCGGGCGCCGCCGGCATTGCGTGCCTTGAGCTGTTGCGCGCCATCGGCTTCCGCCCCGAGAACCTCACGCTCTGCGACACCAAGGGCGTGATCTACGAGGGCCGCACCGAAGGCATGAACCAGTGGAAGTCCGGCTATGCGGTCAAGACCAAGGCGCGCACACTCGCCGATGCGCTCAAGGGCGCCGACGTGTTCTACGGCCTCTCCGCCAAGGGCGCGGTGACCAAGGACATGGTCGCCTCGATGGCGCCAAAGCCGATCATCTTCGCGATGGCCAATCCCGACCCGGAAATCACGGCGGAAGAAGTCGCGGAGGTGCGCGATGACGCCATCATGGCGACCGGACGGTCTGACTATCCCAATCAGGTCAACAATGTGCTCGGCTTTCCCTACATCTTCCGCGGTGCGCTCGATGTGCGCGCGACCACGATCAACATGGAGATGAAGATCGCGGCGGCGCGCGCACTGGCGGCGCTCGCGCGCGAAGACGTGCCCGACGAGGTTGCGGCGGCCTATGGCACGCGGCCGAAATTCGGACCCGACTACATCATCCCGGTGCCGTTCGATCCGCGCCTGATCTCGTCGATTCCGCCCGCGGTGGCGCAGGCCGCGATGGAAACCGGGGTCGCGCGCAAGCCGATCGTCGACATGGATCGCTACCGGCAGCAGTTGCGGTCGCGGCGCGATCCGGTCGCGGGGGTGCTCGCCGGCGTCTTCGAGCGCCTGAAGCGCCAGCCCAAGCGCGTCGTCTTCGCCGAGGGCGAAGAGGAGCAGGTGATCCGCGCCGCGGCGAGCTTCGTCGAGCAGGAGCTCGGTACGGCGCTGCTGGTCGGGCGCGAGGACCGCGTGCGCGAGACTGCCAAGAACACCGGCATCGAGCTTGGCGAGGGATTGACGGTCGTCAATGCGCGGCTGTCGAAACGCAATGCCGAATATGCCGCCTATCTCTACGAGCGTCTGCAGCGGCATGGCTTCCTGATCCGCGACTGCCAGCGCATGGTGAACCAGGATCGCAATACGTTCGCGGCCTGCATGGTGGCGATGAGCGACGCCGACGCGATGGTGACCGGCGTGACGCGCAACTTCTCGGTCGCGCTCGAGGAAGTGCGGCGCGTGATCGATCCCAAGCCCGGCCATCGCGTGATCGGCGTCTCGCTGGTGCTGGCACGCGGCCGCACCGTCGTGGTCGCCGACACGGCGGTGACCGAAATGCCGGACGGCAAGGATATTGCCGAGATCGCGATCGAGGCGGCGGGCGTCGCGCGCAAGCTCGGCTACGAGCCGCGCGTCGCGCTGCTGTCGTTCTCGACTTTCGGGCATCCGCCGGGCGAGCGCGCCGAAAAGGTGCAGCAGGCGGTGCACATTCTCGATGGGCAGCGCGTGGATTTCGAATACGACGGCGAGATGGCGGCTGACGTCGCGCTCAATCCGGATCTGATGGCAGCCTATCCGTTCTGCCGCCTGTCGGGGCCCGCGAACGTGTTGGTCATGCCGGCGTTCCACTCGGCGGCGATCTCGACCAAGATGCTGCAGGAGCTCGGCGGCGCGACCGTGATCGGTCCATTGCTGGTGGGGCTCGACAATTCGGTGCAGATCGTGAATTTGTCCGCCAAGGACACCGACCTCGTGAACATGGCGGCGCTCGCGGCCTATAATGTGAGCGGGTGAAAAGGGGCGAATAGCGAATGGTGAGTAGCGAATAGTTTTGCTATGCGCCGTCCCTATTCCCCATTCGCTACTCGCCATTCGCTATTCGCTCTAGAGGAACCACCATGCCCACCGACAAGCTCACCGGCGTCATCGCCGCCGTCGCCACCGCGGTCGACGAGACCGGCGCGCCCGACATCGCACGTTCCACCAAGCTGGCGCGCTTCCTGCTCGACACCGGTTGCGACGGCCTGAACGTACTCGGCACCACCGGCGAGGCGACCTCGTTCTCGCTCGATCAGCGCAAGACCGTGATGTCGGCCTACAAGGCCGCAGGCCTGCCGCTCGACCGCCTGATGGTCGGCACCGGAGCCGCCGCAACCGCTGACGCCGTGGCGCTCACCCGGCACGCCGCGGAGCTCGGCTTTGCCGGCGCGCTGATCCTGCCGCCGTTCTACTACAAGGGCGTTCCGGACGACGGGCTTGCCGCCTACATCGCCACCATCGTCAAGGCGACGTCCGACCGGCCGATCCCGATCTACCTCTATCATTTCCCCTCGCAGTCCGGCCTGCCCTGGCACGTCAAACTGATCGCGCGGCTACTCGAAGCGTATCCGGGCCGCATCGTCGGCCTGAAGGATTCCTCCGGCGACATGCCGTATGCGCGCGAGGCCGCGGGCGTACAGAAGAGCTTCAAGGTATTTCCGTCGACCGAGGCCTGCCTGATCGAGGCGCGCAGTGGCATTTTCGCCGGCTGCATCTCGGCAACCGCGAACCTGAACGCGGATCTATGCCAAAAGGCCTGGGCAAGCGGCGATACTGCCGCACAGGACGCGGCCGTGACCATCCGCAAGCTGTTCGACGGCAAGCCGCTGGTGCCCGGCATCAAGTCGACGCTCGCGCACATTCACAATGACGCCGCCTGGGCCCGCGTCGCCCCGCCGCTCGCCCCATTCACGGCGGCCGACAAGGCCGGCGCGAACGCCGGCTACGACGCCGCGCGGGCGAAAAAGATCGCGTGAGCCGCGGGGGCCTCCGCAGCGAAGGTTGCCGAGCTGCGCAAGTTGCGGCTCGAGGCGATGAACCTGCAGGCGATCGAGGGTAACCCGCTCGACGCCGAGGATGTCGCGATGTTCGCGTTGTTCGAGCGCGAGGGTTGGACGCATGAGCAGCGCCACGCTCATATTTCGGCCCTAGCCCGCGCTCTTGCGAAGAAGTGAGCGAGAGCGACGATCCGTACGTCTATCCGGGCACGACGACGCTCCGAAACCGCTTGGGCCTAACCGATCCTGCCGCCCTTAATCGGATAGAGCGCCTCTATGTGATCGATCGCGCAACACGTGCGATCCGCGCGGCTCCTTCGACCTGTCCCATCTCCGCGCCATTCACCATCATCTCTTTCAAGACGTGTACGACTGGGCCGGCAAATTGCGCACGGTCGAGATCAGCAAGGGCGACCAGCAATTCCAGTTCCGGAAATATATTCTAACCGGCATGGCGGATGTGCACGGCCGGCTGGTCAGCTCGCGCTTCCTCAAGGGGCTGTCATCGGCGCAGTTCGCCGAGCAGGCCGCCGTGATTATCGGCGACATTAACGACATCCATGCCTTCCGGGAGGGAAACGGGCGCACCCAGCTTCAATACCGCAAGCAATTGGCGCAAGGCGCAGGCCGCGGTCTCGATCTGGCGCAAATCCCGGCTTCGCGCTGGATCCAGGCCTCGATTTCGAGCCATTCCGCCGACTACGGACCGATGGCGGCGGCGATCGCCACGGCCCTCAAACCCGCGCAATAGGCCCCGATTCCGCGCCGTTGACGCACCGGGCGGGGGCGACTATAAGCCTGCCCAACCGGCGGCAAGAGGCCGCCGCCTGTATTTTGACAACTTGAGAAACTCGTAACTCGAGACTGCGGCTGCGTTCATCGCGCCCCGAACCCACGGACAGACATCGATGGCCAATACCTCTTCCGCTCGCAAGGCCGCACGCGTCATTGCGCGCCGCACCGAAGTCAACAAGTCGCGCCGCTCGCTGATGCGCACCTCGGTGCGCAAGGTCGAGGAGGCGATTGCCTCCGGCGACAAGAGCGCCGCGGTCGAAGCGTTGAAGTCGGCCGCGCCCGAGATCATGCGCGCCGCCCAGAAGGGCGTGATCCACCGCAACGCGGCAAACCGCAAAGTTTCGCGGCTGACCCACGGCATCGCCAAGCTCGGCAAGTGAACGCCGCCAAGTAACGGTGGTTGGACGACCACTACGTAGTCTTGCAGATACGGCGTCACGCTCCGCGTGGCGCCGTAATTTTTTTGTCGTGAAAAGATATCGCGCTTCGCGCGGCTGCATCACCTGCCGCCGGCGCAAGAACACGCATTCATTTCCAACGGGATATGCGGCGCGACATCATCACACAGCTCTATCGGCGATGCGAAATTGCCACGCGAAGGTTGACGCACCGTCGCAAAAGCTACGTGAGTCTTTCGCACACGAAATCATTCACCACGACAACACCTTAGGATCATAGCGAAGGGTCGGGCTTTGAGTCAGCGGTCTGGCAGCGCTGAGATCATGACTTTCGTGTTGCAGGAAAAGCGCACTCTGTGACGCTGCGACCAAAACGGTCGATTTCCAAATGCATCGCCGATTCAATTGCTTGTCCATTCACTGCTTTCAAACCACGTCATGTATTCGTCGCAAAAGTCGGCGCGCTGTCGTGGTTATTTCAAAAAAGGCTGATTGCTCCTTGCGCCGCCGTGACTGCTGTGGCTAACTTTCTTGGCGCCCGCAATTGTCTCGCGGCTCCAACTCCTCGCTTCGAACACGCCTCATCGGAAAGATGGGAGCCGGCAGCTAATGCCGGAGTGAAGGATGTTGCCTGCGATAATTGCGTGCGATCGAACCGATCGTCAAGGGCAAGACCGCTCGCGAGGAACCGTTCGAGTTCAAGCATCGTTGAGTTGTTCTCGTGCGTGATGCAGGGCAAGGCTGAACGGAACAACCATAATACTAGACGTCGCGATGGCGGTCGCGGCGACTTGCAGGGGGCCATATGAAACAGTCAGCACGAGGAACGTCGTTCCGCGCGGTTGGAATCGTGTCGCGTTTTTTCGCGATGCGCGCGCGGAGCGCTGGCATTCATCATAGACGGGAGACGGCGCTCTGCGCCGGCTGCTGGCAGCGGGCTCCGGATTCCTGACGCCCTCGATTTTCGCACAGCGTCGAACGTGCCCGCTTGATCGGGCAACCTGTCCATCAGATTTCAATCGATGTTTGGAACCAGCGATGTCGCCCACACCTGCTTTCGCGCACAATCCTCCTCGCGCTGTCTCGTCGCCCTTCGCGAGTTCCAGCCGTCCAGCCGAACCCTGTGAGAGCCGTTCGATGAATGTATCGGATCAGGAGAGCTGGCTGCGGGTAAAGCAGCGCCTGCGCGCCGCCGTCGGGGAAGAAGTCTTCAAGAGCTGGTTTGCATCGATGGAGCTGGCCTCGATCGAGGGCGATCTGGTGCGGCTTTCCGTGCCGACCAAGTTTCTCAAGAGCTGGGTGCAGTCGCACTATGTCGAGAAGCTGCTCGCCTGCTGGAAGGCCGAGCTTGCCCCGGTGTGCCGCATCGATCTCGTGCACCGCTCGGCCGTGCTGCGCAATACCGCCGCCAAGGCGAAACCGGCCGAGCCGGCCGAAACCGCGCGTGAAGCCAGGAACACGGTCACCGAGCGCAACGATGCGCGCATCACGCAACTCCCGGCGCAGGCTGCCCATGAGGCGCTCGGCGGCTCCCCGCTCGACCCCCGGCTGTCGTTCGAGACCTTCGTGGTCGGCCGTTCGAACACGCTCGCGCATGCGGCCGCCAAGCAGGTCGCGCTCGCGCGCCGCGGCGAGCCGGTGATGTTCAATCCGCTCTACGTCCATGCCGGCGTCGGCCTCGGCAAGACGCATCTGCTGCAGGCGATCGCCTGGGCCGGCAACGGCATCCCGGATCGCAAGGTGCTGTACCTGACGGCCGAGAAATTCATGTACGGCTTCGTCGCCGCGCTCAAGGCGCAGACGGCGCTCGCCTTCAAGGAAGCGCTGCGCGGGATCGATGTCCTGGTGATCGACGATCTGCAATTCCTGCAAGGCAAGTCCACGCAGGTCGAGTTCTGCCATACGCTCAATGCGCTGATCGACGCCGGCCGTCAGGTCGTGATCGCGGCCGACCGGCCGCCGAGCGATCTGGAAAGCCTCGATGATCGCGTGCGCTCGCGCCTGGCGGGCGGCCTCGTGGTCGAGATGGGTTCGCTCGAGGAAGAATTGCGCTTCGAGATCCTCAAGAGCCGCGTCGCGGCGGCGCGCGCGCATCATGCGGGCTTCGACGTGCCGCAGGCGGTGCTGACTTTCGTCGCCAAGATGATCACGCACAATGGCCGCGATCTCGACGGCGCGCTCAATCGCCTGCTCGCGCACAACAAGCTCACCGGATTGCCGGTAACCATGGACATGGCGGAGCGCGCGGTGCGCGACCTCGTGCGCCCGCAGGAACCCAAGCGGGTCAAGATCGAGGACATCCAGCGCGTCGTCGCGCGGCAATACAATGTCAGCCGCGCCGATCTGCTCTCCTCGCGCCGGACGGCGAATGTGGTGCGGCCGCGCCAGATCGCGATGTATCTCGCCAAGACGCTGACGCTGCGCTCGCTGCCTGAGATCGGACGCCGCTTCGGCGGACGCGACCACACCACGGTGCTGCATGCGGTGCGCAAGATCGAGGGACTGGTCGGCAACGACGCCGTGCTTGCCGAAGAGGTCGAAATCCTCAAGCGCCTGCTGCAGGAGTAGGGAAGGAATTTTCCGATTGGCGTCGCGACCCGCCGCTTGCCCTTTGCCCCATGACGTTGGGCAAAGGCCGCGACGGCGATGTGCTACCGCGGCGGATTGAAGGTCCGGGCAAAATAGACCGGAGCCTTGGCGTTCTTTAACCGATAGAGTTGCGCCGGCCGATTGGGCCCCTTGCGCATTTTCGCAACCGGCTCGATGAGATCAGCCGCCAGCATGCGTGTGCGGAATGCGCTTTTCTCGAGCGGGCGGCCGAGGATCGTCTCATAGACGTGTTGCAGGTCCGGCAGCGTGAATTCCGACGGCATCAAATAGGCCGGCAGCGACGTGTATTCGACCTTGTTGCGCAGGCGCCGCACCGCAGCTTCGAGAATATCGCGGTGATCGAACGCGAGCTTTGGCGCAACTGAGTTTCCGGTGATGGGAGACCATCCGACATCCGCGGCCCCCTGCTCGAGAAGGACCGGACTGCCGGGTATCAGGGAAAAGTAGGCGTGCGTGGCCGACCAGCCGCGCGGATCGCGATTGCTGCTTCCCCAGCTCCCGAGTTGCTCGAGATAAGGACCGGCGACGCCAGTCTTCTCGCGGAGCTTGCGGATCGCGCAGGCTTTCAGATCCTTGTCCCGCTCGACATCGACGAAGCCGCCCGGCAGCGCCCACATGTCCGGGAATGGCTCGCCCTTCTCCGACGGCCGCCGGACCAGCAGGGCCTGAAGGACGCCGTCCAGAATGGCGAAGATGACGACGTCCACGGTCGTCAGCGGCCTTGGAAAAGTTAACGATTCCAATTCATCACCTCGGAGTTTGGGTCTCGCGTCGCAGCGGCCGTCTTCCTTGACCTTGCGCTCTTGACACTAACGCACTTAGTTGTACAGTACAACTTACTTAGTGGCCCAGGCACACTTACAGAGGAGAGACCGCGTCATGTTCGGAGTTCGCTTCATCAAGGTTCAGCCGACGACCTATCTGATGAAATACAGCGGAGGCGCCGTCGTGCGGGAGGGAGCCGGTCTCTCCACGCTCTACTATGCGCCGACCACATCGCTGGTCGCCGTGCCGATCGGCAGCCGAGACGCGTCCTTCATCTTTCAGCATTCGGCGCGCGACTTTCAGGCCATCACGGTCCAGGGCGTTGTCGCCTACCGCATTGGGGATCCGAAGAAGGCGGCCTCCATGCTCAACTTCGCCCTCAAGGCGGACGGAAAGACCTATGAGTCGGATGATCCGGAGAAACTCTCTCAACGCATCCTGAATGCAGCCGACGTGCTGGCTCAGCAAGCGATCAAGATGATGACGCTCAAGGAAGCCCTGCAGGCTTCCGATCGCATTTCCGACGCGATTTTCACCGGCCTGCAGACCCGCGCGGATATCGTGTCGTTGGGCTTTGAAATCCTCGGCGTGTCCGTTCGCGGCGTCAAACCCTCGCCCGACACCGCGAAGGCGCTCGAAGCGGAAGCCCGCGAAGCGATCCTC
>JBBWZU010000178.1:0-8422 GCA_039649225.1 Hyphomicrobiales bacterium
TACCAAGATCAACGCCGATGGCACGCTGGAGCACCGAACCAGCAAGGGCACGTGGTCATGCACCGCGGGCGAGTACATTCACGTCTGGGATTCCTTCGGCGTCCGCGGGCCATACACGCTCTCGCCCGACAGCAAACGGCTGATAAAGATCAAAGACGGCAGTGTTTCGTTTTCGCGAAACTGAGCGGAAGACATGGATGGCCGGAACATCAGGGCGTTTACGCCCGTCCATAGCCCGCGAAGACTGGCGTAAACGCCCTTCAGGACGGGCTATGTCCGGCCATCCTGTCAGTCCCTAAAAGCAATCCTGACGGTTCGCGCCGTCATGGCAGCCGGACCGCATGCAGCATGCCTTGAAAGCTGCGCCCTGAACCGCACGGGCACAGATCGTTGCGGCCGAGCTTTTCGGACAGCTCGACATCGCCATGGACGAAACGCCGTCCACGCTTGACCCTGGTTTCCGAGGGGAATGACTTCCGGCGCTTAGACGTGATGTCGAAAGCACGGGAGGTCGTCGAAATCGCGATGCTTGCGCATGGCGGCCTCCTTCTGTTGCGCGGCAGGATCGCCGCGCGGGGTGGATAGCATGGGGGCCGAGGAGGCGCGAGCCCCGCCCTCTCGGTCATGCCGGTCCCCGGGGTTGATCCAAGGATTGATTCGCGCATCCACGTCTTAGAATCTCGGCAAGCAAGACGTGGATGGCCGGAATAAGTCCGGCCATGACGTAGCCTCATAGTACATCGCGGCGTGATGCGCGCGGCCAACGCCCGAACTAATGACTACCACCGCCGCCAGGCGCGCGGGCCGTAGTAGCCAAAGCCGATGATCGGCGGGCCATAGCCCGGCCCGTAATAGGGCCCGGGTCCGTAGTAGGGTCCCGGCCCGTAGGCGACGGGCGGCGGGCCATAACCGCGATAGCCTGGTGCCGGGACGAAATCATCATCCGGATCGTAGCCCTCCACGCCCGGGACCGGACGGCGCATGCCGACCGGGCCCTGGCGCTGCGGGATGCGGCCGGAGGTGTCGACCGCCGTCGCGATCACGAAGCCGTTCTTGCCCTGATAGGTCGCGGCGCACCAGCCGTTCTTACATTCGCCGACGTCGAGGCGGCCGCTGCCGGGGATTTTCACCAAAACTTCGCTGGTGGTATTCGCCTCCGCGCGCAGGTTCACGGTCGTCGTCGCGACGCCGGGCTTGGCGGCGGCGCTGCCGGCCATCAACAGTGCGCAAGCCCCCGCGCAGAGAAACCGTCTCATCATGGCATGCCTCGTCTATTCGTATTCCACGGGCGGAACTCTAATCGCCCGCGCCGCCGATGGCCAGCACGGCTGACCGATCGCCTCGACGGCGTGATGGCTTTTCTTCGCATTGCCATCCCGCTCCAGGTCACGAGCGAAGCGTGATCTTTTCCGCAAGCCGCTGCACACCCGAGATCAAGTCCGGGGCCGCTTTTCGGGACCATATACTAGTGAAAATCGGTCATGCCCCAACTCGGGAAGCCTTGCCGGCTTGGGTCGTTCCAGTAGTCCGCATAGGGGTCTTTCGGGGCGGCCGGCACGACGCGATGCGCGGTCCGCGCATGGTGCGCGTGGGCATGCAGGCCGGGCTTGTGTTTGTTGGACTTGGCGCCGGCAGCCGGCATGAGCGCGAGGGTCGCGGCGGCGAACAGCACGACAAACGATCGATACATGGGAGACCTCATCGGTTGCGCCCCTTGAGGCATGTATGGGCGTACGACGCCGGCCGCCACTCCATTAGACTGAACTTCAACGATTCGTGGGGCGCGTCGTGCGATCGCCGTCATCTTGGCTGTTCTGGCTCATCGTGATCGCGCTCGGCGCGGCGGTGGCGCATCTGGTCGGCGAGAGGCGCTCGCACGACATCACGCCCCCGCCCGCCTCCGGCGCGCCGATCGCGGGCCGCGCGCGCATCATCGATGGCGATACGATCGAGATTTCAGGCGAGCGCATCCGCCTGTTCGGCATCGATGCGCCCGAGAGCCGGCAGCAGTGCCGCACCGGCTCGGGCCGCGACTATCCGTGCGGGCGCGTCGCGACGCGCGCGCTCACCGCGGCGATCCGCGGCAGCCAGGTCAATTGCATTCCGATCGATCATGATCGCTATGACCGCGACGTTGCGATCTGCACGGCGGGCGGCCACGATCTCGGCGACGTCATGGTGCGTTCCGGCAACGCCATCGACTATCGGCGCCACAGCCACGGCCGCTACGCCGCCGCCGCGCGCGAGGCGCGCGCCGCCAAACGCGGGATGTGGGCCGGGACGTTCGAGGAGCCGGAGGTGTGGCGGCGCGCGCATCCGTGGTGAACGGAGCCAACGCAAAGCGGCCCCGGGTCGCCCCGAGGCCGCTAGCAGATCGAGAAGGCTATTAGCCCTCGATCTTCTTCTTGATGACGGTCTTGCCGCCACCGTGCTTCTTGATGATCACAACCCGGCGTCCGTCGTGGTGGCGATGATGCCAGCCTTCATGGCGGCCATAGTCGCGATGCATGCGCACTTCGCGATGCATACGATGTTCACGGCGCTCGTGGCGTGCGCCGCGGTCATGGTCGCGGTCGCCGACCCGCACATTCACGTCGGCCTGCGCGAGCCGGGTGCGATCCGGCGCATTGGCAGCAAACGTCGGGGCGGTGAATGCGAGGGTGGCCGCAGCGGCCATCGCGAGAGCAAGCGCTTTCATGTCCATTCCTCCTTGGGTGGAAGGAGAACGGTTCGTCCGTTCCCCTTCGCACCGACAACGCGGGAATGCGCGACGCGTTCCGCAGAAACCTCGCTAAGTCGTTGATTTATTTCATGAATATACGTTCAGAAAAGTTCCAGCTATTTCTCAGCCGGCGCAACGGCCGCATCGGGCTGGTTGCTGCGCCGGAGTGCATCGGCAACGAAACCGTTCGCCTTCAATTCCTCGATGAAGCCGCGCAGATAGGCCGCGCCCGCGAGGCGGCCTTTTGCGGTGCCCATCGCCTGACGGATTTCCATGAAGCGCTCGGGCAGCAGCCGCACATCGTCGCGCCCCTTGGCGAATTGCTGCAGCGACTGCTTCACGCCGCCCGCCGCCTCGAGCTTCTCCTTGATGAACAGCGCGGCGCCCTCTTCGCTGCGCACCAGCGTCGCGTTCTTCAAGGAGCGCGAGAGGAAGAGATCGTAGGCTGAGGCTTTGTTGACGCCGATGCGGATGCCGGGTCGGTCGACATCGGCCGGCGTCTTCAATGCGGAGTCCTTCGGCACCATGTAGACGCCCTCGATGATCACGTAGGGCGCGGTGAATTCGATCTCGGCGGCGCGCACCGGCTCGATCGCCAAAAACACGATGTCGACCTTGCCGGCCTTCATCGAATCGAACGCCTTGCCGGCGCCATCGAAACACGACAGCGCGACCGGTACGCCAAGCCGTTTTGCGAGCTCGCGCGCCAGCTCCGGCGTGACGCCGCCCGGGTTTTCCGGCGTGCCTTGCGCCAGCACGATGTTGCCGAGATTGATGGCGGCGCGCAGCGTCCCGGTGGGCGCCAGATCCTTGAGAACGTCAGCCGACACAGAGCTCATTTATCCTCCCGCGGGCGCGACCTGCGCATCCGGTTGATTGCTGCGTTTGAGCGCGTCGGCGACGAAGCCGCTCGCCTTCATCTCTTCGACGAATATGCGCAAGTAGGCGGCGGCCGCGAGCCGGCCCTTCGGCGTCCCCATCGCCTGGCGGATTTCCTGGAAACGGCCATCCATTACGCGCACGTCGGGATGCGACTTGGCGTATTCGACCAGCGGCTGCCTCACGCCGGCCACCGCCTCGAGCTTTTCGGCGCGAAACTGATCGATCATCGCGCAGCAGCCGCCAGTCGCGGCGCGCACCAGCGTGGCGTTCTTGAGCGTGCGGGTGAGATAAAGATCGTAGGCCGAGCCGCGGCCGATCGCGATGCGCACGCCGGCGCGATCCACATCGGCGATCTCCTTGAGCGGAGAATCCCGCAGCACCATATAGGTGCCTTCGATCAGCACGTAGGGCGGCGAGAATTCGACGTCCGCGGCGCGCACCGGCTCGATCGCCACAAACAACACATCGACCTTGTTGTCTTTCGCGGCCTCGAAGGCCTTGCCGGCCGCCTCGAAGGTGACGAACTCCAGCGGCACGCTGAGCCGCTTGGCCAGCTCACGAGACAGGTCCGCCGAGATACCTTGCGGTGTGCCGTCGGTGCCCTTTTGCGCCAGCACGCCGTTGCCGAAGTTGATCGCGGCGCGCAGCTTTCCGGTCGGCGCGAGCTCCTTGAGCGCATCCGGCGGCACGGATTGCGCCAAGGTTGACTGCGTCATTGCGGCCTGCGCCATGAGCGCGAGCGCCGCGCTGAGAATGAGGCGGATCATCTGGCGTTTCCCCTTCCGGTTCGCGTAGCGCGTCAGCCACGCTGTCCGCAAGCGGGCCGGCAGCATACCGCCCAAACGCAAAACGCGGCAGCCACCCAATGCCTGCCGCGAATTTCGCTAACTGAAAGGCCGCTAGCTGGCTGAAAGGCCGCTAGTTGGCCGAGACTTCGCCGGTCACCACCATGTTCGGTGCGCGCACCAGCAGGATCTTGTCCTTGGTGCGGATGAAGCCGACATCGCCCAGCATCGGCGCGCCGGCTTTCACCTCGGCGGGAAACTCCGACACCGGCGTCGTCGCCGGCAGGATGTCGGCCGGCTTGGCGCTGATCTGCAACACCGGAGCGTTGGACTGGGCGACGCTCTCGGTGACGCGATGTTTCTGCTCATCGCTGAGGCCGAGCGGCAGCGCCATGATCGGCGTTGCGTCCAGCCGTGCATTGCGTTCGGAGACTTTGGAGGGGACGGTCTGACTGTCTTGCGGCGCGCCCGGCACCGCGAGCTTGCCGTTCACGAACACATCCGTGCTCGCCGTCGAGGCATGCGAGCCAGGCTCTTCCTTCCCGTCCTGTTGCGACTTCATCGGGTCGTGGCCCTGCGGATCGGCCGGTGCCGGCTGCTGGGCCGCCGCGATGCCGACACCCGCCAGCACGACGATCGCCGAAAGACTCAATCGCATGCTCATCGAACACCTCCACCGCAGAGTTCCAACGACAACGCGGCCAGCGGCGCTAAGTTGCACAGCCCCTCCGCACCCGATCCCGCGCACAAAAACCATAGTTCCGTGACCGCGATCACAGACCGGCAGGAACTATCGTTCCATACTCGCATTGCCTGGATGATCATGCGCGGCCCCATCGGGAGCGATGCAGCCGCCGGAGGATACCGCGATGCTGTACGATCAGATGATCGGATTTCTGCAAGGTGCCGTAGTCTTTCTGCTGCTGACCAATGCGATCAGCGCGCTGGTGGCGTTCTATGCGATGCGGACCGCAAACCTGCTCGCCGATCCGCGCGCACCGAAGACCGCGATCGAACGCAAGCTCGATCTGTTCGCTCGCAAGGCCGCCTGACCTAAAGTCGCGAGAGCCGCACAAGGCGATGGCGCGAACGCCGCCGTGGCGCTATGAAGCCGGCATGAGTATTCAGCCCCGCTTCCTGTCCCTGCTCACATTCGCGTGTGCACTCGCCCTCACCGCCTGCGCCCAAGGCAACAGCGCGGCCGACCTTGCACCTTCGGCGCAGCCGACTGCCGCCGAACCGACCGCCGCGCCTGCTGCCGCGGCCCCAGCCGCGCCGAAAGGTCCGATGACGCCGGAACAGGCCAAGGCGGATTGCTGGATGAGGTACGAGGAAGACAAGAAGATCAAGAATATCGATCAGCGCCTCGCGCTGGTCGAAAAATGCGTCGACACCACGATGCGCGGTCAACCCGTCGCGCGGCCGGATCGCTAAATCAGGCCATGCTCCGAGCCTTCGCGGCCCGGAGCATCTTTATTTCGGACGTCAGTTCAGCGGCAGCAGATTGCCGGGCAGGATCGCGCCATCGCCGCCGAAATTGAAGTTGATGGCGTTGTTCTTGTACGAGTAGACGTTCGCGCCGCCGGTCGACGAAACGCCGATGTTGTTGCCGAGAATGCTGGCGTTCATCAGCGTAATCGCGGCATTCGTTCCACCGGCATTGATGCCGGCTGTCCCGTTCTCCACACTCGACGCGTTGACCACGTAGACACCGACCGGCGCGCCCGACGACTGCGCCCACAGGCCGGTGCCGTTATTGCCCGCCAGCACGCTGTCGCGCACCGTCGCCCGAATGGTGCCGGTGCTTGTGGTGCCGTCGATCGTGATGCCGGCGCTGTTCTGCTCCGCTGTCACGCGCGTGAACGTCACGCGGACGAGGCCGGAACCGGTCGGCTTGATCATGATACCGGCCCCGGTCAGGCCCGTGCCGTTGTTGATGACGGTCGTGTTGGTGACATGAAGATCGGATGCCGCGGCGGGCGTGAAATTGATGCCGACACCGGATGCAGCGCGGAAGCCCTTGATCAGCGTGTTCTGCACATGAAGCGCCGCGCCGCTGTTGAAGCGGATGCCGCTGTTGGCGGTGCCCAGCCCGTCGACCACGAGCCCGCGCAGAATGACCACGTCGCTCGGCCCGGCATTCACCGTGATGAGATCGCCCGAGAAGCTCGCGATTCCCGCCTCGCCGGATCCGCTATCGCTGACGATGCTCACACCTTTGTTGATGACGACCGTTCCATAGCCGCCCGGATCCAGCACTGTGATCTCGCCGCCGGAAAAGATCTGCGTGAGCGCATAGGTCAGCGTGTGGCAGGGCGATTGGCGCGGGCAGGTGCCGGAATCGACCCCCATCCCGGAAATCCAGGCGCGCGAGGACTGGGCATTGGCCGGCGCCGCGAAGGTGACGGCGAGAAAGGCGGCGAAGGCCGCCGGGGAGATCGTCTGTCGCATGATCGGGCTCCAAATGTTTGGGCGATGTCAGCGGCAAGAATCCCCTGCGCGTCGGCCGCGCAGGTCCCGCGCGGTCGCCGGCATCGAGCAGCCATCAACCTTAAGTGTAATTTAGACCCCGGAAGGTTCATCCGGTGGGGCAATCGGCTACGCATTCCCACGAACGGCGTTCGATCAAATTTTAACGATGATGTTGCCGCGACTTTAGAACAAATCGCGCTAGCTTGCGTGCAGTTCGAAATGACCTGTTGGTTTGAGCCCCCGCTTCGGCGGGGGCTACCTACCCTCTAAAATGCGAAGGCACGCCGCAACATTATTTTGTGTTGCGCATGATCTCGTCCGAAAACCGGTTCCCACTTTTTGGGATCATGCGCTACGCGGCTTCCGCCTGCTCGGCCGTCATGGCCTCGCCCGCGACCGTCGTGCGGCGCATGTCGCGCGGCTGGCTCTCATCGAACCGGCGCACCCGGTGCATGGTCTGGCGATTGTCCCACATCACAAGATCATATTGGCGCCAGTGGTGGACGTAGACGAGCTCGGGCCGCGTGGCATGCTCATTGAGATCGCGCAGGAAGTCGCGCGATTCCGGCACCAGCCAGCCGATGATGTTGCCGGCGTGCGAGGATAGATAGAGCGACCTGCGCCCGGTGACGGGATGCGTGCGCACCAGGCGCTGGCGCACCGGTTTCATCATCGCCTTCTCGTCGTCGGTCAATTCCGTAAAGCCCATCGAGCCGCGCGAATAGATCAGCGAATGTTCGCACACCATGTCTTCGATCATCGCCCGTGTCTTGTCGTCGAGCGTGTCGTAGGCGGCACGCATGTCGGCGAACTCGGTGTTGCCGCCCTCGTTGGCAACCGTGCGCGCGGACAGGATCGAGTACTTGGCCGGAATGGCGCGGAACGATGAATCCGAGTGCCACAGCCGGTTGCCGAGATTGAACATGCGGCGGCGGTCGGATCGCTCGAGCGGCTTGCCGTCCTTGTCGAGATTCGAGACGTCGACCATGCCCTTCTTGAGGCGATACTCCTCGGCCTTGGTGATGTTGCCGCCCTTTGCATTCTCGATCGCGCCGAAGTTCAGCGTGAATGCCATCTGCTGATCGTCGGTAATGGTCTGGCCGCGGAAGACGAGAACCGCATAGCGGTCCATGCCGGCTTCGATCGCAGCGCGCTCGGGCTCCGTCATCGGCCGCGTGAGATCGGCGCCCGTCACCTCGCCCGCGAATACCGGATGGATTTGACGAATCGATATCGTCATCGGCGCGCCTCCGTGTTTCCAAACCTGTTTTGCCGGAATTGTACGGCATTGAATTTTGCCGACAAGGGCGCCGGTTAGAAATGTCAGTAGCGCGTGATCTGTCGCCTGTTTGTAGCTCGTGAAGTGTCGTGTTTTTGGTGCCCTAGAACAAAGGGGGCACGATGGGCACGGCATCCATTCACGAGGGTGTACGACGGATGCGGTTCTCGGATTTGCTGGAACGGACGGAAGCCAAGGCGCTGACGCAGGCGGCGGCGTCTGAGATTCTCGGGATCAACGTGCGGACGTTTCAACGCTGGGCGGAACGCTATGAGGCGGAAG
>JBBWZU010000217.1:0-4994 GCA_039649225.1 Hyphomicrobiales bacterium
GCGGCGGGCTGCACACACTCTATATTTCCCCCTTGAAAGCGCTCGCGGTCGACATCGCGCGCAATCTCGAGCGCCCGGTCGCGGAGATGAATCTCGCCGTCCGCATCGAGACCCGCACCGGCGACACGCCGGTCTCCAAGCGCCAGCGGCAGCGGCGCGATCCGCCCGATATTCTGCTCACCACGCCGGAGCAACTCGCGTTGCTGCTGGCCTCGGCCGATGCTCCGTATTTGTTCGGTTCGCTCAAGCGGGTGATCCTCGACGAGCTGCACTCGCTCGTTCTCTCCAAGCGCGGAGACCTCCTGTCGCTCGGTCTTGCGCGTCTGTTCACCATCGCGCCCGGGCTTGCGACCGTCGGGTTATCTGCGACCGTCGCCGACCCTGACGCGCTCTGCCGCTATCTCGTGCCGCAGACCGGCGGCGATGACAAAGCCGATCTCGTGCTCGCGCAACCCGGCGCGGCGCCGCACGTCACCATGCTCGATACCGCCGAGCGGCTCCCGTGGGCCGGACACACCGCCAAGCACGCGCTCGGTGAGATCTACGCGCTGATCAAGCAGCACAAGATGACGCTGATCTTCGTCAATACGCGTAGCCAGGCAGAGATGATCTTCCAGCAGCTCTGGGGCATGAATGACGACAACCTCCCCATCGCGCTGCATCACGGCTCGCTTGATGTCGCGCAGCGCCGCCGCGTGGAGGACGCGATGGCCGCCGGTAAGCTGCGCGCCGTGGTCGCGACTTCGTCGCTCGATCTGGGCATCGATTGGGGCGATATCGATCTCGTCATCAACGTGGGCGCGCCGAAGGGCGCATCGCGCCTGTTGCAGCGCATCGGGCGCGCCAATCACCGCATGGATGAGCCCTCGCGTGGCGTGCTGGTGCCGGCCAATCGCTTCGAGGTGCTGGAATGCCGTGCCGCCATCGACGCGGTCGCGGTGAATGCCCAGGATACGCCGCCTGCACGCATCGGCGCGCTCGATGTCCTGGCGCAGCACGTGCTCGGCTGCGCCTGCGGCGTTCCGTTCCGCGCCGACGAGCTCTATGCCGAAGTGACAACCGCTGCGCCCTATGTGGGCCTGACGCGCGCCGACTTCGATGCCACGGTCGATTTCGTCGCGACCGGCGGCTATGCGCTGAAATCCTACGAGCGGTTTGCCAAGATCAAGCGGACGGCCGACGGCACCTGGCGCATCGCGCATCCGCGCGTCGCGCAGATGTACCGCATGAATGTCGGCACGATCGTCGAAGCCGATATGCTGAAGGTGCGTTTGGTGCGATCGCGCGCGTCAAAGGTGATCCCGCGCGGCGGGCGGCTGTTGGGCCAAGTCGAGGAATATTTCGTCGAGACGATGTCGCCAGGTGATACTTTCGTGTTCGCGGGCGAAGTCCTCAAATACGAGACGATCGTCGAGGACGAGGTTTATGTTTCGCGCTCGAACGACCGCGATCCGAAGGTGCCGTCCTATGAGGGCGGCAAATTTCCGCTCTCGACGTATCTCGCCGCCGGCGTCCGCGACATCCTGGCCGATCGCGCCACATGGCGCGCGCTGCCGACCCAGGTGCGTGAATGGCTCGAAGTGCAGGAATATCGCTCGCGCCTGCCGGGTACGCGTGAGCTTCTGGTCGAGACATTCCCGCGCGCCGCAAAATATTATCTGGCTTGCTATCCGTTCGAGGGGCGTCTCGCCCACCAGACGCTCGGTATGCTGCTGACGCGGCGCCTCGAACGCGCGCGCATGCGCCCGCTCGGCTTCGTGGCGAACGAATATGCGCTGGCGGTCTGGGGTCTGCGCGATCCGGCGTTGGCAATCGAGCGCGGGGAAATTTCGCTCGATGCGCTGTTCGATCAGGACATGCTCGGCGACGACCTCGAAGCCTGGCTTGCCGAAAGCGCGCTGATGAAGCGGACGTTCCGCAATTGCGCGATCATTGCCGGGCTGATCGAGCGGCGCTATCCGGGCGAGGAGAAGAGCCGCCGCCAGATGACGATTTCCACGGACCTTGTCTACGACGTGCTGCGCAAGCACCAGCCCGACCACTTGCTGTTGCGGGCCGCCTATGCGGACGCCTCCTCGGGCCTGCTCGATATTCGCCGCCTGTCGGAAATGCTCGCGCGGGTGAAAGGACGCATCACCCACAACCCGCTCGATCACGTTTCGCCGCTGGCCGTGCCGGTCATGCTCGAGATCGGCCGCGAGATGGTTTACGGTGAGGCGTCCGACGCGCTGCTGCAGGAGGCTGCGGACGATCTGATCCGGGAGGCGATGAGCTGACGTTGCGTCGCATCGCGTTTTGAACCTCCACGTCGCTAGCGGCGACCAAAATCTTATGTGTTCTCCCGAGGGCGGCGCCGATGATGTATCTGCGCATTTCCGGCGCCCTGTGTGCCTTGCTCGGCGTCTTTCTGTTCGGCATGTGGCTCACATGGCCGGAGTTCCCGTACAATCGATCCGGGTTTCCCATCAATCGAAGGTTTGTCGCGGTTTCGCTCAACGGGCAGCCGCTCAACCTCGAGCGTTTGCCTCAATTGCCGACCCTTGAGGTGAGGCGATCGGCGCTGCTGCAGCTTCGTGCGTTCGGCAGCGGCGGATGTAACAGTTGGTATTCCGACATCGATCTTTCGGCTGCCCAATCGATCGCGTGGGGGAAGAGGGCCGCGACCACAGCCGGTTGCAGAGCCTATGATACCGAAACAAAGTTTCTTCGTGCTTTGCACAATGCGGTCCGTTGGCGTACGGAAGAAGGATTCCTGATTCTCGAAAACGACGCCGATGTCCTTCGCTTCCTACTCGCCCCGCGCTGACGCCTCTGTTCAGGGCGCGCTTCGGATCGGCAACATCACGTTCGCGGCCGACTGCGCGGGCGCACTCTATTGGCCCGAGGAAAGCCTGCTTGTCGTCGCCGATCTGCATCTGGAAAAAGGCTCCAGCTTTGCGCGGTGCGGCATGCTGCTCCCGCCCTACGACACGACCGAAACGCTGGCGCGGCTTGCGCAACTCATTTCATGCTACGCACCGCGCGTCGTCGTCGCGCTCGGCGACAATTTCCATGACGGGGACGGACCGGCGCGACTGTCCGACACCAACCGGGCATCGCTGAGCGCTCTCCAGCGTGGGCGCGAGTGGGTCTGGATCGCCGGCAACCACGATCCCGAGCCGGCCGACGGCATTGGAGGAACATTCGCCGCATTCGTCAGCCTCGGCGCGCTGACGTTCCGCCACCATCCCTCGCGCAATGCGCCCGATGGCGAGATCGCCGGCCATCTGCATCCGGTGGCCCGCATCGCGCAGCGCGGGCGCGCGGTCAGCCGTCGCTGCTTTGCGACCGACGGCAGGGCGCTGGTGATGCCGGCCTTTGGCGCCTACACTGGCGGGCTCAACATCCGCGATCGCGCCTTCGCGGCCGTGTTCGGCGCACGCGCTTTCACGGCGCATATGCTGGGCGACGGCAAGCTCTATGCCTTTACGGCGCTGCGCTGCCTGTCGGATTAGTTACGCCGCGGCGCGCGGATCGGTGGCGTGACAGAAATCGGCAAGCACGTCCGCGAGCCTGCGCGTCGCAGCGCTGGCGTCGGTAGCGGCGCACAGAGCAAGTTCTGTTTTTCCGATCGCCGGAAGCCCGTTCTTCGATCCCAGCATGCGGTGGCCGGCAAGGATCGCGACCTCGGGCAGGATCCCGATTCCAAGGCCGGCCGAGACCGCGGCCTGCAGTCCGCTCAGGTTCGGGCTTGAGAAGGCGATATGCCAGGAACGCCCCGCCGCCTCGAGCGTGTGAATGGCATGGTTGCGGTAAAGACAGCCTTGGTCCGAAGTCACGAGCGGCAACGGATCGCCCTGCACGTCGACCGGGTGATCGCGGCTCGTCACCCAGTGCAGCCGTTCCGGCCAAGCCGCGATCGCATCGCCGTCTCCGGGGTCGCGCTTGATCAGCGCAAGATCGAGCTCGCCGCGCGCGAGCGCCGCGCGCAGCTTGACGCTGAGATCGCAACGCACATCGAGCCTGAGGCCCGGTCGCGAGCGGACGAATTCCGACAGGAGTTCGGTCAGCCGATAGGCCGCGAAATCCTCCGGAATGCCGAGCCGCACCAGGCCTTCGCCGGTCGGGCGCGCCACCACGTCGCGCGCCTCCTGGGCGAGCGAGAGAATGCGCCGCGCATAGGAGAGGAGCCGCTCGCCTTCCTCGGTCAACGTGACGCGCTTGCCGTCACGATGCAGCAGCGGACGGCCGACGCTCTCCTCGAGCCGCCGGATCTGCTGGCTCACGGTCGACTGCGTGCGGTGGACGCGTTCACCTGCGCGGGTGAAGCCACCGGCATCGACCACCGAGACGAAGCTGCGCAGCAGGTCGAGATCCAGCATGAGCATATCCATTCATAAAACCACTGATGATGATCTTATGATTTAATTTCCAAATGACAAGGGCGCCACCTACGTCTCCGGTCAACCAAAGGAGACCACCATGCGCGCCGCCGCGCCCGCTGCCCCCTCGCCCGCTCTGGCGCCCTCGATCCCGCTGCCGCTGATGGTGGCGGCATTTTGCCTGCTGTGGAGCTCGGCCTTTTCGGTCGCCAAGTTCGCGATGACGGACTGCCCGCCGCTGCTGCTCCTCACCGCACGATTTCTGCTCGCCGGATTGCTGGTGCTCGGCGCCGCGGCCGTCGGCCGAATGAAGTTGAACATTGGCCGCCGCGATGTGGCGCTGTTCGCGCTGCTCGGTGTCGCCAATCAAGCCGCCTATCTCGGCCTCGGCTATATCGGTTTGCACAGCATTTCGTCCGGTCTTTCCGCGCTCATCATCAGCGCGAATCCTGTGCTGACCGCCGTGTTCGCGACGGCATTGCTCGGCGAGCGGATGACCTGGCGCAAGATCGCCGGTCTGCTGCTCGGCATCGCGGGGGTCGCGATCGTGGTGCAAAATCGCCTCGCAGGCGGCGCGGATCACTTGACCGGAATTCTGTTTTCGCTCGCCGCGCTGGTCTCGTTGGTCGGCGG
>JBBWZU010000222.1:0-4757 GCA_039649225.1 Hyphomicrobiales bacterium
TTACGGCCGCGATGATGCCGGAGGATCTCGGCGCGCCGAAGGGCCACCGCATCCATCAGCAACTGTTGCAGAGCGACAAGGCGCGGTTTGTCGGCGATCGCATCGCATTCGTGGTCGCCGAGACGCAGGCGCAGGCGCGCGATGCCGCCGAATTGGTCGAGGTCGATTACGAGCCGCTGCCCGCCGTCGCGCTGCTCGAAGACGCCGCGAAGGACGGCGCGCCCAAGGTGTGGGACGACAACCCGAACGGCAATGTCGCGTTCCAGCTCATGTTCGGCAACAAGGAGGCGACCGATGCGGCCTTCGCGAGCGCCAAGCATGTCGTGAAGCTGCGGACGGAGAACAACCGGCTGACGCCGGTGTCGATGGAGCCGCGCACCGCGATCGGCGACTACAACGCCGCCGAAGACGCCTACACGCTCTATACCTCCTCGCAGAACCCGCACGGCGCGCGCACCGAGATCGCGCATATTCTCCATGTGGCGGAGAACCAGGTGCGTGTGGTGTCGCCGGATGTCGGCGGCGGCTTCGGCCTCAAGGGCGGCGCATTTCCCGACGATGCGCTGGTGGTGTGGGCTTCGCGCAAGCTCAAGCGCCCGGTGAAATGGGTCGCGTCGCGCTCCGAGGCGATGATGACGGATCACACCGGCCGCGATCTTGTCAGCGATGGCGAGCTTGCGCTCGACGAGAAGGGCAAGATTTTGGCGATCCGTTCGCAATCGCTGTTCCAGGTCGGCGCCTATTTCGTCGGTCCCGGCATGGTGAGCGGCCTGTTCTCGCTGCGCTTTATCCCTGAAGCTTACGATGTGCAGACGATGCACATCATGTGCAAGGGCCTGTTCACCAACACGCCGCAGGCCGGACCCTATCGCGGTGCCGGGCGGCCGGAGGCGGCGTACTTTACGGAGCGCATGATCGAGCACGCGGCCAAGCAGATCGGCATGGATGTCGCCGAGATCCGCCGCGTCAATCTGATTCCGCCGGACAAGTTTCCCTATAGCACGCCGACTTTCTACACCTATGACTCGGGCGAGTTCGTGCGTCTGCTCGACAAGTGCGTCGCGATGATCGACTGGAAGGGCTACGAGAAACGCCGCAAGGCCTCGGAGAAGGCCGGCAAGTTGCGCGGCCGTTCGGTCTGCTACTACATCGAGTTCGGCGGCATCTTCAACGACCGCATGGATATTCGTTTCGATCCGGGCGGCACCGTCACGGTGTTCGGCGGCACGCATTCGCACGGGCAGGGCCACGCGACGGTGTTCGCACAGCTGGTGCATGAATTCCTCGGCGTGCCGTTCGAGCAGATCCGCTACGTGCAAGGCGACACCGCCCAGGTGCAGTTCGGACGCGGCACCTATGGGGCGCGCAGCGCGGTGGTCGGCGGCAGCGCGCTCAAGCGCGCCGCGGAGGCGATCATCGACAAGGCCAAGCCGATGGCCGCCGCCATGATGGAGGCGGATGTCGGCGACATCGAATTCGGCGAGGGCGCCTTCAAGGTCGCCGGCACCGACAAGGCGATCCCGCTGACTGAAGTGGCCAAGGCGTCGTTTGCGCCGATGGGTCCGATGACCAAGTTCGGCATCGGGCTGGAAGGTTCCGGCTCGCATTCGCCCGAACCGCCGAGCCATCCGAACGGCGCGCATGCGGTCGAGGTCGAGATCGATCCGGAGACCGGCGAGGTCAAGGTCGAGCGCTACGTGATGGTCGACGATCTCGGTCAGGTGCTGAACCCGATGATCGTCAACGGCCAGCAGCATGGCGGCGTCGCGCAAGGCATCGGGCAGGCGCTGTACGAGCATGCCGTGTACGACCGCGACACCGCGCAGCTCGTCACCGGCAGCTTCATGGACTACACGATGCCGCGCGCCGACATGCTGCCGCACTTCGAGATCGCGCTGGAAGAAGTGCCGTGCCTGACCAACCCGATCGGCGTGAAGGGCATCGGCGAGTCCGGCACCATCGGCGCGCCGCCGGTTGTCATCAATGCGATCATCGATGCGCTGAGCCCGCTCGGCATCGACCGCATCGACATGCCGGCGACGCCCGGCAAGGTGTGGGAGGCGATCAATAAGGCGAACGGCGCGAAGGCGGCATAGCGGCAATCTCCGTCATGCCCGCACTTGTTGCGGGCATCCACGTCTTCCTTATTGCTGTGCGTCGAAGACGTGGATGCCCGGGACAAGCCCGGGCATGACGGAGTTCTAAATGCCCAAATACGCCTCCCGTACCCGCGCATCGTTGCGCAACGCCGCGCTCTCTCCCTCAAGAGTGACCCGCCCGGTCTCCAGCACATAGGCGCGATCCGCGATCGCGAGCGCCGCATGCGCGTTCTGCTCGACCAGCAGCGCGGTGAGACCGCGCGTCTTGAGCGCCGCGACGTTGGCGAGGATCTGCTCGGCCAGCATCGGCGCCAATCCCATTGAGGGCTCGTCGAGCAGCAGCAATCTCGGCCGCGCCATCAGGGCGCGGCCAATCGCCAGCATTTGCTGCTGTCCGCCGGAGAGTGCGCCGGCCGCGATCTGGCGCTTTTCGGCCAGCGCCGGAAAGGTCGCGTAGACTTCATCGAGGTCGCGATTGATTTCAGCGTCGCGCCGCGTCCAGGCGCCCAGCCGCAGATTGTCCGCCACCGGCAATGGAGTGAATACCTGACGACCTTCCGGCACCTGCACGATGCCGGCACGCACGCGTGCGTGCGCGGAGAGCCGATGGATCGGTTTGCCGTCGAAGCTGATCGCGCCCGAGCCGATCGGCTGCACGCCGGAAATCGCGCGCAGCAGCGTGGTCTTGCCGGCGCCATTGCTGCCGATCAGCGCAATCATCTCGCCCTTGGCGACATCGAGCGAGACATCACGCAGCACCGCGATGCGGCCGTAGCTTGATGTCAGGTTCTCGACGCGCAGCATCATGCGTGCGCCCCGAGATAGATCTTTACCACGTCCGGATTGGCACGCACCTGCGCGGCCGTGCCCTGTGCGAGCGTGCGGCCTTGATCGAGCACGTGAATACGATTGGAAATTTTCATCACCAGCTTCATGTCGTGCTCGACCAGCACGACCGTGACGCCGGAGGCCGCGATCTTGCTGATCACCGCGTCGATCTCTTGTGTCTCGACCGCGTTGCATCCGGCCGCGGGTTCATCGAGCAGCAGGACCTGCGGCTCGGTCGCCAGCGCCCGCGCGATCTCAAGGCGCTTGAGCGCCCCATACGGCATGTTGCCGGCAGGCTGATCGGCCAGCGCTGACAATCCAACGAACGCGAGCAGTTCCTCGGCTTTTTCTCGCGTCGCGCGGTTCTGCCGCAGCACCGACGGCAGCGCGAACAGATGCGCCAGCAGCGCGCGCCGCTCGTGCAGATGCCGTCCCACCATGACGTTTTCGGCCGCCGTCATGCGAAAGAAGATCTGCAAATTCTGGAACGTGCGCGACAGGCCGCGCCGCGCCAGCAGGTGCGGCGCCAGCCCAGTCACGTTGTCGCCATGCAAGATCACGCGCCCACCCGAGGGGCGATAGTTGCCCGCAACGAGATTGAACAGCGTGGTCTTGCCGGCGCCGTTCGGCCCGATGATGGCGAAGATTTCTCCCGGCTCGACCGCAAACGACACGCCGGCGACCGCCGCAACGCCGCCGAACGCGATCGCCACGTCCTCGACGGCGAGCGCGCTCACGGCTGTCTCCGCGCAACGAGGCGGGCAAGCGACGGCACGATGCCGGCGGGCAGGAAGATCATGAACACGATCATGATCGCGCCGAGCATGATCGTCTCGTAGTCGTGGAATACGGTGAGTACCTGCGGGAGCAGCACCAGCACGGCCGCGCCGATGACACCGCCGAGGATCGAACCGAGGCCGCCGAGCACCGCCATGGTGACGAACTCGATCGAGCGCAGGAAGCCGGCGGTGGCCGGCGTTACCAGCGCGTCGAACAGCGCCAAGTACGCGCCTGCGACCGCCGCATAGACGCCCGAGAGCACGAACACGATCAGCTTGGTGCGCGCGACATCGATGCCGAGCGTGCGCGCGGCGGTTTCGCTGTCATGAATGGCGCGGAAGGCGCGGCCGGTCGGGCTCTCGATCAGGTTGACGGCGATCAGCGCGCCGATGACGAGGCTGACGCCGGAAATCCAGTACCAGGCGATCGGCGTGCGGGCGCGCCAGCCGAACAATTCAAGCCGCGGCACCGGCATGCCATCCGGCCCGCCGGTCAGGCGCGCCTCGTTGGTGAACACCATCGCGATCAGAATGCCGAGGCCGAGCGTCGCAACCGCGAGATAGTGTCCTTTGAGTCGCAGAATCGGACGGCCGACCAGATAGGCCAGCAAGCCGGCGATGGCGGCGCCCGCGAATACTGCGGCCCATGACGGAATGCCGAGATGCGTCGGCCCGATGGCGACCGCGTAGGCGCCGATACCGAAGAAACCGGCGTGACCCAGGCTGACCTGCCCGGCAAAGCCCATCAGCAGGTTCAACCCGATCACCGCGAGCGCGAAGATGAAGACGAGCGCCGCGACACGCAGGTGGAAAGTCGAGGATACCAGCAGCGGCAGAGCGAGCACGATGGCGGCAAGCAATACGACGACCGCGTATGGATTGCGCAAGAAACGCTGCATCTAGACGCGCTCGATGGCGGCGCGACCGAGCAGGCCGTGCGGCATCACGAACAGCACGCCAAGAATGACCAGGAATGCGACGGCGTCCTTGTAGGATGACGAGAGATAGCCGGCACTGAACGCCTCGAGCAGGCCGACGATCAGCCCGCCGA
>JBBWZU010000229.1:0-7037 GCA_039649225.1 Hyphomicrobiales bacterium
CTCTGCTGCGGCACGCCGCGATTGAGCGACATGTGCGAGTGAGTGCAGAGCCAGGCGCCGTTCTGCTTGTTGAAGATCATGGTGGCGCGGCCGGGGCGGTCGAAGGTGGTGCCGTCCTGCGCGTAGCCGGTGCTGGTCCAGGGCGCCACGACGCTCGCCATGGTCACGTCCGCCGACACCAGCACGCGCGTTGCGTCCGTATCGAAGTGGAAGTCCGACGTCTTGGGCCAGACGTTGTCCCATTGGGTCTCCTGCCAGGTGGCAAGCCCCGGGATGACGTCGCGATGCGTTCCGAAGGCAAGGACGTCAGGATGAAACAGCGGCCGCGCCGCGGCGTAGTCCACCTCGCGAACATAGCCGGAGAACTGTTCGAGCCAGGCGATGAAATAGGCGCGTGTTGCGGCGTCGGCTTCAGGCAATGACGGCATTCGGGTCTCCGCTGATGGCCCTGCATCCTAGAGCGCTGGACCGAAAACCAGATACCTGTTTTCGCGAACGGCTGATGCGCAAACAAGCGGCGCGCGCCGCATCAAACGTCGGCAACGCTTGAGCTCGATCAAAAAAATGAAGGCTGCCCGTCATGCCCTTGAGCAACGACGGACAGCCTTTCAGCCCGGCAATCGGGGGCGCTGCAGCTTAGACGGCTTCCTTCAATTCCTTCGCGGCGCGGAACGCGACCTTCTTGCTGGCCTTGATCTTGATCGGTTCGCCGGTCGCCGGGTTGCGGCCCATGCGCGCGGCGCGCTTGCGTACCTGCAGGATGCCGAGGCCGCCGATGCGGATGCGATCGCCCTTCTTGAGGTGCTTGACGATCAGGTCGACCATATTGTTGAG
This sequence comes from Hyphomicrobiales bacterium, assembly GCA_039649225.1. Taxonomy (GTDB): domain Bacteria; phylum Pseudomonadota; class Alphaproteobacteria; order Rhizobiales; family Xanthobacteraceae; genus PALSA-894. The sequence continues at coordinate 835 of JBBWZU010000229.1, forward strand.
GATCAGCTCGGCGGTCTTCTTGGCGAGCTCATGCTCTTCGGCAAGGTTCGCCGCAATGTGCTTCAAGGTGAGGGTCGGTGACGCTGCTTTCGCTGCCATGGGGGTCTGTCTCCTTGTTCTACGGACGTTGCGACGGAATCAACTTAGGCCCGTCCCATAAGCGATTCTTGCAACTGTGGCCATGTGGAAATGTGCAACGCCATGGGGGCCAGATGCAAGTTGTTCCGAATCGACGGGCGATTCACACCGGTCTTGACTTCGCGGGGCACGGGTCGTATCTCACCGGACCCGCAGGAAAGCCTGAAAATTCGGGCTTTTTCGGGGGCGTAGCTCAGTTGGTTAGAGCGCCGGCCTGTCACGCCGGAGGCCGCGGGTTCGAGTCCCGTCGCTCCCGCCACGGTTTTTCGTGGCGTTTTCAATTGCTTACTGTTTCTGCGGTTTGGGCCGATTCAACGCGCAACGAACCGCCCGATTGAGCTTTTCGGTGCCGGCATGTGTCGACACTTGATCGGTTTCCCGCTCTCGCCGAGCAAAGCGTGCGGCGCCGCTGCGCCCGTCACTTTGGGATCAGGTGTCCGTAGGCGGGCCACCACGAGGGCATGAAGAAGATGGCCGTGTTCACGGCGAATCCGGCATTCCAAATCAACGTCCGGGTGGTCGGCCAATTGGCCAAGTAGGCAAGGACGAAGAGCGCGCGAAAACCCACGAAAGACACCGCCAGCACGTCGACCCCGTATTGGGGCTGGTGGCGAAATTCGGCGAGAAGAACCGCGACGGCAAAAAACGGGAATGTCTCGATTCCGTTGATGTGCGCGCCGAGCGCGCGCGATCTGATGCCGGGCGTGTAGAAGGCCGGATCGCGTGGATTGGCGTTATCGAATGTCCGATAGCCGAGCGGCTTCACCGGCGCGATGGTCAACAGGTACAAGATCACGGCGGCAAAAATCATCCATTCGGCGGTCGTCATGATTCTGTCCTCTGCTCCAGCGCGGCCGTCACGTTTGTCCTGGCCGCGCCCGCGGCGTCCCGCTCATCAACCCCGTCAAATCGTGATTTTCATTTTAATGGCGATGTGAACAGCCGTTCGCATCTCGTTCATGGTTCATTGCATGAATTGACTATTGGTAACTGGTCATCCGGTTTCACCCGCCGGGCGTGCGTAATGGACAGAGTATTGGCGTGAATACCGATGCGCCGAATGCGACCAATTTTCTCCAGTTGTTCGTGACGGTATCCTCGATTATCCATGGGCTTAATGCCGGCGGCTTTGATGGTTTCGTGCCCGGAAATTTGGTGCTGATCATGGCCGGCCCGGTCATCGCGCGCGACAATCGAAACCCGGCGCAACGGGACGTGTCATGACCGCGCCTGCGGACAAAGATCCCATTCAGATCGGGCGCGCCCTGTCCGGATCGGATCGCCGGCCGCTGATGACGGTGATCGATCAGCTCTATGCGGCCGCCGTCGATCCCGCGCAGTGGATGCCTTTCCTGTCGTCGCTGGCCTCGATGATGGATGCCGACCACGTGTTCGTCTGCCGGGTCAAAGACCGGCTGCGGATCCTGGATTATGTCGGTCTGCCTCAGGACAACCGCGACATCGCGCCGCTCAGCAAGTACGAGACGCTGATCGCGGAAGATCCGCGCACGCCCATCTTCAGCACCGTTCAGGGCGAAGCGGTCCATTGCCGGATGGGAGTGACGGATGCCAGTCTTCATGCCTCGCGCGCGTATCGGGAATATCTCCAGCCGCTCGACATCGAATACACGATGCTCGTTATCGTTCCGGCCGGAGATGGCATCACGCATGATCTTGGACTGACGCGCGGCCGAGCGGGCAAGGCGTTCGATGAAGACGATCGCGAACGCCTCAATGAGCTCGTGCCGCACTTGGCGCGTGCCTTCTCGATCCGCCGTACGCTGGATGAAAGGTCGCAACTTCGGCTGATCAGTCTGCCGGCAAACGGACCGCATTCGGCCGAGACGGATATCGATTTCGTGCGTCAGATGTTTTCGCTCTCGCCCGCGCAAGCGCGGCTGGCCATCTCGCTTGTGAGCGGACAGAGCGTACAGCAGGCCGCGGGAGCTCTGGGGATCGCCGAGAGCACCGCACGGCAGTATCTCAAGCTGATCTTCCAAAAAACCGGCTGGCGCCGGCAGGTCGATATCGTGCGCGTCGTCGGCCAAGCCTTGATGCAGCGCTGAGCCGCGTCACTTGAAATTCGACATCAATTCCGTTCGTCCCCGCGAAAGCGGGGACCCAGGGCGACATGCTCGAACGGTGTACTTGGCCCTGGATTCCCGCTTGCGCGGGAATGAGCGGGGAGGTGGTTAGACCGGCGAAACCGAACAATCCACCGATCGGTGCTTGCCGAAATGCAGCGTGGCCTCGCCACGAATGCCGTCGAGCCAGATGCCCCGGCCGGCATAGCGATAGCCGTCGCCCATCGGGATCAGGCGGACGTGAACCGCGTGCCGCGGCGACAAGTGCAGATATCCGGTGACCAGGTCCCCATCGATAGCCACGGCGCGCGGGCTCAATCCGTAGGTGTGGCCATTGCTGCAGGCGAGCGAGAGGCTGCCCGTGTCCGTCCAGGCGTTCGCCGGTAAGGCCGTAACGCCGAGCGCGGCCGTTGCGACGGCCCACGCACCCAATTGCCGAAGAGTTATCATGGGGAACTCCGTCCGTTTCAAGTATTGGTGCGCCGCTGTGACGGCGGCAGTATCGCCGACCCCCAGATAGGGCGCAAGCGACCTTCGTCATCAAACGCAACTCCCATATGGTACTGGTGCTACAAGCAGAAGGTGTTGTATCTCATAACGCAAGCATCAGGATACATAATGGGCGTTCAAGTCGGGACCCTGCCGCACGGGAGCGCTAGTACCAAATAGGGTTATCACTGTTGCAATTTAACCAGTGTCTCAGATTACTCTTAAAGTTCCCGATCATTTCTTGACCATTTCTTAGCTTTAAGAATAGCTTAACGTACATGATTTGATCGGTCGGCCCGGGCTGGGCCGCGTCTGGGGTTGGCACGAATGAACGCTCTGTTTCCGCATTCGCAGGCTGTCGGTACCGCGTCCGCGACCGATTTTTCCGCTCAGAGCAAACCCCCGCGGGTCATCAAGGTCGAGAAACCACAAAACAACCAGGCCGTGTCCATCCATCTGGATGGAAATACCAAGCTCGACCTGTCGGACATTGCGGCTGAGAAAATTACCTTCGTGCGTGTCGGCGAGCGCTTGGTGATCCTGTTCGACAATCAAGCCACCGTCACGGTTGATCCGATCTTCGCCTCCGATGGGTCGACCAACACGGACGTTTCGTTCCAGGTTGATTCCAATCGCCTGATGAACGGCACTGAATTCGCCGCTGCATTTCCGATCGGCACCGATCAGTCGATCTTGCCGGCGGCCGGCGATGGCGGCGCGGGCGGCCCCGCCTCCGGTGCGCATTTCGCCGACGCCGCGGTCGATCCGCTCGGACCCGTCACGCTCAACACGCTGCTCGGCCCCGAGGACCTCAACGGACCGGGATTCGGTCCGCGCGATGTCGGTTCGGTTGCAGGCGTCACCATCGGGACGGTCGACGCCGCGTTGGTCGACGAGGATGGACTTCCCGGCGGCAATGCGGGCGGCCCTGGCGATGTCGCCGGCGAGGCAACGTCGTTTACCGGATCGCTGCACGTCAATTTCGGCCAGGATATTGTCGGACGCAGTTTTTCATTCACCGGCAATCAGCCGGGCCTCGGCGGGCTGACCTCGGGCGGCGAGACCGTCCATATCGCGCTCGGAACGATCGGCGGGGAGCCGGCGCTGTTCGGCTACATCGGCAATGATCCGACGCTCGCGTCGGCCCGCGTCTTCGTCGTGACCCTCGACAGCGGTCCTCTCGATGGCGCCTACACGGTCACGATCCTCAGGCCGCTGGATCATCCGACGCACGGCACCGAGGATGACCTCACGCTTTCAATCGGTTTCACGGCGACAAGCGGTCTTGGCAATTCCGCCAGCTCGACCATCTCGATCACCATTAACGACGATTCGCCAACCGCGGCGGCGGTCGGCGACCACACCGTCATCGAGACGCTCATTCCGCTCGACAGCGATCCGACCGGCGCTTTCGTGCCGCAGACGACCGGTGCGGTGTCGCTCAACGTCAGTTGGGGCGCGGACGATGACAACACGCCCGATGCGCTCGGCATCGACCGCACGGTCGCGTTCGGGGCGAACACGCTCGCGAGCTTCAACGCGCTCGGCCTGACATCGAACGGCGAGACGATCACTTACGCGCTGTCGGACAGCAACACGCTGCTGACCGCCTCGGTCGGCGATCGTGTGATCTTCACCGTGCAGCTCTCGGACCTTGCCAACGGCACCTATACGTTCAACCTGCTCGACAACCTCGATCACCCGTCCGGCCAGGGCCAGAACGACATCGCGCTCAATTTCGCCGTCGTCGCGACCGATGCCGATGGCGATCCCGTCGGCACCGGCTTCACGGTTCACGTCACCGACGATGTCCCGACCGTGAGCGGACCGGCCAGCATCACGCCCGTGATCGCCGAGCATACCAACAACGCCAGCGAAGGCGGAGACGGGCCTTTTGAGCGGGTGTCTTTTGCGGCGACGCCGATCGCAGTGGCGCCGGACAACGCGTTCATCCCCACAACCACCGACCCGGTCTCGCTCAACATCAACTGGGGCGCGGATGATGCCAATACCGACACCGGGCCGAACGATCGCACCCTCGTGTTCTCGAGCCTGCCGCAAGGCCTCACCTCCGGCGGTGTCGCGATCACCTATAGCTTCGATTCCGACACCGGCATCCTGACGGCTTCGGCCGGCGCCAAGACGATCTTCACGGTTCAGCTGTTCGACGAGGCCAACGGCAGCTACGTGTTCACGCTGCTCGGCCCGCTCGATCATCCGATCGTTCCGCCCTCGAACGGCGAGGGCGAGGGCGAGCCGCAAGATACCGCGCACAACACCCTGGCGCTGACCTTCGGCGTCACGGCGACCGACGCCGACGGCGATCCGGTCGGCACCAGCTTTGCCGTCAATATCATCGATGACGCGCCGACCGCCGGGGGGATCGGAACTCAGTCGTTGACCGAGCTGACCTCTGGCGCCGCCGACAATGCCTTCATTCCGTCGGCGTTGACCGGGGTCTCGCTCAACATCGACTGGAACTCGGACGACGCCAATAATGGCGGCACCAACGACCGCACCGTCGCGTTCTCGCCGAACACGCTCGGCAATTTCAACGGCCTTCATCTCACCTCGAACGGCGAGACGATCACCTATGCGCTCTCGGACAGCAACACGCTGCTGACGGCGTCGGTCGGCGATCGCGTGATCTTCACGGTCCAGCTCTCGGACCTCGACCACGGCCATTACACGTTCAATCTGCTCGACAATCTGGATCACGTGTTCGGGCAAGGCGATGTCCTGCCATTGCTGTTCGACGTGGTCGCGACCGACGCCGACGGCGATCCGGTCAACACCAGCTTCTTCGTCAACATCAACGACGATGTGCTGGTGGCCGGTGAGGGCACCACGGGAACGGTCGAGGACGAGGCGGTCAACGGTGGCAACAACGAGATCGAGTCTCCCATCCTCGGCGCGGTGAGCCACGCCTCGCTGAACATCGATTGGAACTCGGACGACGCCAACAACAACACCGGCCAGCCGGGCGACCGCTCGGTCGCGTTCACGAACGATGTCGTCAGCGTGACGGGTGCTTATGGCGCATCGCTGACCTCGCTCGGCCTTGCGGTGAGCTTCACGGTGCTCCTGACCGGCGAACTGGTCGGCTACACCGGCGCCAGCGTGCCGACGACGACCGGCGAGCCGAACGTGGTGTTCTTCGCCACGCTGTCGGACGCCAACAACGGCGAGTATTCGTTCACGCTGGTCAAGCCGCTCGACCACGCGGCGGGCAGCGGCGAGAACACGCTGACGCTGACGTTCAATTATACGGCGACCGATAGCGACGGCGACACCGCGTCGAACGTCTTCAAGGTCGACGTGGTCGACGACGTCCCGGTTCTCAACGGCGCGTTCCAGGGCGGGATCGTCGAGGAAGAGCAGGCGATCGTCCGTGGCGCCGGCAACGAGGATACCGGCGGGACCTCGGATGCGGACCACTGGGGCGGGTTCCTCAATCTGTTCTTCCAGGACGTCACCACGCAGACGACCGGC
>JBBWZU010000267.1:0-4998 GCA_039649225.1 Hyphomicrobiales bacterium
TCGGCATATCGATGGATCTATGCGCGGCGATTGTCGAACGGATCCAGAGCGAACTGAAGCTTGGAACGCTGGCGGTCAGCTACACGCCGGTGAACTCGTCGAACCGTATCCCGCTGATCCAGAACGGTACCGTCGATATCGAGTGCGGCGGCACGGCGAACAATCTGACACGTCAGAAGCAGGTGGCTTTCAGCGTTGCGACCTTCGTCAGCCAGCCGCGCTGGCTCGTCAAGACGTCATCCGGGATCGCAACCATCCCGGCGCTCAAGGGCAAGACCGTCGTCGTCACGCAAGGGTCGAACGCTGTCGGATTCGCTCAGGAGATCAACACGAAGCAAAGCCTCGGCCTCAGCATTGTCCAGGCCAAGGACCACGCCGAGTCCCTTCTCATGGTCGACACCGGCCGCGCGGTGGCATTTCTCGAGGACGACATCCTGCTTGCGGGCCTCAAGGCCGGGGCGCGCAACCCGACGGCTTTCGCGTTCCTGCCGGAGGCCTACGACAAGATCTACTATGGCCTCATGTTTCCGAAGGATGACCCCGAGTTCAAAATCCTCGTGGATGGCGTCCTGTCGGACATGATGGCGTCCGGCGTCTTCACGAAACTCTACGACAAATGGTTCACCGGGCCGATCCCGCCGAAGAACCAGAATCTCGATTTTCCGATGAGCGAAGCACTCAAGGAACGCATCGCGCGTCCCAGCGACAAAGTGGATTCCTGACCGGCCGTGCGTCCCTGCTGACCCGAGGGCGATACCATCATGGATGTTCTTTTCACGCGCGCGGCTGACGGGCAGCTCTACGTGATGTGGCTTCTCGCGGGACTCGGCTGGACCCTCGCCCTTGCGTTCTTTGGATGGTGGATTGCTTTTGCGGTCGGTGTCGCCGTCGGCGCCGGGCGCACCGCGCGAAACCGCCTTATCGCGGGAGTGTGCCGCGCCTATGTCGAGTTCTTCCGCAACATTCCCGTCCTCGTGCAGATGTTCCTTTGGTACTTCGTGCTACCTGAAGTGCTGCCCGTGGCCGCGGGCGAGTGGATCAAGCAACTGCCGCCGCCATGGGGCGCGTTCTTTCCCGCACTGATCTGCCTCGGCCTCTATACGGCGTCGCGTGTTGCCGAGCAGGTGCGCGCCGGCATCCAGGCACTCCCGGTCGGCCAGCGCGAGGCGGCGATTGCGCTCGGCATGCATCCGGCGCAAGCCTATTTCCTGGTCCTTATTCCGCAAGCGCTGCGCCTCATCATCCCGACGCTGACGAGCGAGGTGATGGGGATCTACAAGAACACGTCGGTTGCGCTCGCCATCGGTGTCATCGAGCTGACGGCGCAGGCCCGCCAGATCAGCGAGGCGACGTTCGAGACATTCGCGGCTTTTGGCGCCGCGACGATCATCTACCTTGTGCTCGCCCTGATCGCCTATCAGTCCATGGCGGCGATTGAGCGAGCCGCGCGCATTCCCGACAACGAATCCATCAAGGCCGCGGCGATCCCGGCGCTTGCCACGAACGGGATGAAGCCGTGAATGACCTCGACTTCACGGTTGTGTATGACGCGCTTCCTTATCTCTGGCGCGGGCTGCAGTTTTCGCTGATCCTGACAGCGTCGTCATTCGTCATCGGCATGGTGCTTGGCACCTTGCTGGCGTTCATACGGCAATTGAGTGTTCCGGTCCTGAGCCAGATCGCACAAGCCTACATCGTCTTGATGCGCTCCTTGCCGTTGATCCTCGTGCTGTTCTGGTTCTTCTTTCTTGTTCCCATCGTCCTCGGGCATCTGACGCCAAGCGGCCGGCCGATCTCCGTTGGGGCGACCTGGACCGCATTCGTCACATTCGGCTTGTTCGAAGCGGCCTACTACGCGGAGATCATCCGGGTTGGGCTGCGCGCTATCCCGAAGGGCCAATACGAGGCCGGCAAGGCGCTTTCGCTTTCGACCCTTCAGGCCTATCGGCTCATCGTGCTTCCGCAGGTGCTGCGCATCGTTGGCCCAATCATTCTGACGCAAACGATCATTTTGTTCCAGGACACCTCACTCGTGTACGTGCTCTCCGCGACGGATCTGCTCGGCGCGGCCGCGAAAGTCGCACAGCTCAACGGCCGTCTCGTCGAGATGTATCTGGCGGTCGCCGTGATCTATCTGGTGATTTGCTCGGCGGCGGCGCAGTTCGTTGCTGCGCTGCGAGGGCGAAATGCCCTGCCTGAAAGGGTATCTGAGGTACGCAGAGCTTAAGGTTCCCCGGCCCGAAGCGGCGGTCTTTGAGTCGGCGGGCAGCGAGATCGAGACCGCTGCGCGCGAGGCGATCGGCAGCGACGTCGAATTCATTCTCGAGGCCTACAATTATGACGTCGACATCGAGGAGGCGATCGAGAACCGGGACTGGTAGCGCGTCACCCTGCGCGAACTCGGCAGGTTGCAAGGTCTGAATGTGGCTCACATGCGAAGTTACTACGCGATGTACCTCGAGAATATTTGGAATTTTACTGAATTTCTTCAGGCAAGTCTGATATGCGCGCAAGCGACCGCTGAGCTAGGGCGCGTACTCATAAACAGCTGGCGATGTCCGCTTTGCGCCGATACCTACCGCCTTTGTGCAGCCGCAGCAAATGACGCGATGGGCCACTAGCTGGCATTGATCGCTTGAGACGCAGATCGACTTTTACTACTAACATGCGGGAGGCTGTCCCGATCGGGAAACCAAGAGGTCCTGCCGTGGGAAACATCAAGCGGCCAGGATCGGCAATCTTGCTAGAGCCTTTCGAAGATTGTCGGCATCCCACGGCAGGTGTTCCGCGATAGTCAACCCGACAATTTCGACGACGTCGGCGCTTTTATTGAGAAGATTGACGACTGTTTCAAAATCCATTGTACCGGTCGGAGAGCTTTTGAATTGATCGGCAAGACCTGCAGGATTGTTAAACAGTTGTTCTCGGAACTTGACGGGGTTTAATACGTCGAGGTCAAAGTGAACCAGCAACTTAGACGCTCCGGTTGCCTTCAGCCAAGCCATAACCTCAGAGAAGTTTTCAGACAATTCGGTAGGATCAAACACTTTCGGCTTTAGTTCTTCGACGGCGCGTCTGCTACGCTCGGAGATCGTGTTCTTATCGATGCCGACGTAAGCAAGTCGTTGAGTGGGAATTGGATTCTTTGCAAAAGCTGCGAACTCCGCATCACCACGACCGAGCAGATTAAGCATCGGATAGCCGTGGGCGTGTGTCGAAACATCAGAAGTGGTGAGATCAAAATGGGCGTCAACCCATAGGACCGCGACGTCTCCAACGTACCGCGAAGCCAAATACGAAAACGGCGCAAGCGATACCGAGCAGTCGCCGCCGAATGTCACGATTCTATCCGGAGCTGACTGACGAATAATGTCTAAGGCCGCTTCATTTTGTTTAAGGATGGCACTTTTGCCAAGCACGCCGCCTTCCAATGGCAGTTGCGAACCGTCCGGCGCTGCCACCGGCACCTCTGCAAAATCGGCATCTCCTTTTGGAGCTAACCAATAAAGGAGCTGCGCTCCCAAGTAATAAATTGGATTATTGCCACCCTGCCATTGCGGCATGAGCAGGCGGAGAGTTTTTTTCTCGGACGTCATTGTTATGCTCCGTTGGAATCTTTAGCGGTTGAGGTCACCATGTTGAATATGGGGACGACGTAGTCAAACACCACGCCGTCTGCCAGCCGAATCATCTGACGCGTCCGCTTCGGGTCATTTTCGACGATTTGGGCGGGATTGTCAGATGGTTGACGTCCGCTTCTGTGAAGGGTTTCGGATGCCGGCCCGATGAGTGACGGTGCCGCGCGCACCGAGGGCCGGCGTCCGAAAGCCTCCAAGGGAGGAAATCGCGCTGGGGGAACGTGCGGCGGTGCCGTGGGCGCTATGGAGATTTGAGCGCGGCGGGCGCGGTGCGCGAGTTGCGGCACACCGACCGCGCGCGGTGATTGAGGCCGACGCGGTGGCTGAGCGGATCGTTGCGGTCGAGCGGCGGCGCGTTGATGGACAAGAGCCCTTTCGACGGGCTATTTGCGACGCGAGACGTATACCAATGCGTTAGGTTGTTGCACCTTTGCGCGTTTGCCGGCCGCCGATCATACGCGCATTTTGGAATCCCGCATGGAGGACTCCAAAATGAAACTTCCAATCGCATTGGCTGCAGCTTCGCTGTTGGCAACTGGGTTCGTGACGGCAACCCCTGAGTCGGCCAGCGCAGTCATCTACTGCACATACGTCGGTTATCCTGGCGGTTGCGTCGCAAGAGCCGGTGTGGTCCTGAGGGCGCGTCCGGTTGCCGGCGTGGGCGTCGGCGCCCGAGGCGTGGGCGTGCGGCCCGGCACGCCGATGAATCGCGGCGGTCCAGTCAATCGCGCCGGGCGACGCTGACGCTCCGAGGTCACGTAAGCAAACGGGCCGACAGTTTGCGTCGGCCTCGTCACAACCGCGAGCGTTCGCGCTCGCCGCGACCGCATTGGCGACAGCGGTCGTTTTCAACCGGGCGCGATAGCCTTGCGAGAGCGGGCAAGGAACGATCCACAAACCGATCAGTGCCTCCTGGATAAAACGGAGCCAGGCGCGGCGTGGTCATCCAAGATTTCCGTGTTGGAACAGCGGGGCTATCGTGCAGTCAAACTCTGGATGTTGAGACGTTGACCATCCTCACCGTCCGCCTGTGGCCGTTGCGAAGCTCGGGGTTGTCCTTGACGGCGGTGAACTTCCGTGTCCGGACTCGATCGTTGCAGAGCGCCTCCAAACTCTAACCCAAGCTCCCCGCAAAGCGTTCGGCGAGGCGGTCACGCTTGAATGCCTGAACAACAAAATCGACGAAGACACGCGTCTTTGAAGGCAGCAGCGTGCGGCTGGCGTAGTAGATGGAGATCGGTCCACCGTCGCTGTACCATTGGGGTACCAGGCGCACGAGCGCACCGCGTTCCAGATGCGGTAGTGCGTGGCACACTGCGATCAATGTCACACCAAGGCCAAGCAAAGCCGCCCGGCAAGT
>JBBWZU010000282.1:0-2501 GCA_039649225.1 Hyphomicrobiales bacterium
CGCCGACGAGAGCTTGGCGATTGGCGGCATCACGCCAAACGCGTCGGCGGTGAGCATCACGATGTTCTTCGGATGCCCGGCGCGGCCGGTGCGCGACGCATTGGAGATGACATCGAGCGGATAGGCGGCGCGCGTGTTCTCCGTTTTCGACTGGTCGTCGAAATCAGGAATGCGCGTATCGGGATCGAGCGTCACGTTCTCCAGCACGGTGCCGAAGCGGTGGCTCGCCTCGTAGATTTCCGGCTCCGCTTCCGCCGAGAGCTGGATGCATTTGGCGTAGCAGCCGCCCTCGAAGTTGAAGATGCCGTTCGGGCCCCAGCCGTGCTCGTCGTCGCCGATCAGCGTGCGGCCGGGATCGGCCGAGAGCGTGGTCTTGCCGGTGCCCGAGAGCCCGAAGAACAAAGCGGAGTCGCCGTCCGGCCCGACATTGGCCGAGCAATGCATCGGCATGACGCTCTCGGCCGGCAGGTAGAAGTTGAGCGTCGTGAACACCGACTTCTTCATCTCGCCGGCATAGGAGGTGCCGCCGATCAGCACGATCTTGCGGGTGAAATCGATCGCGATGACGGTTTCGGTGCGGCAGCCGTGACGCTTCGGGTCGGCCTTGAAGGTCGGCAGATCGACGATGGTCAATTCGGGGACGAAGGTGCGCAGATCGTTGCGGTCGGGCCGGATCAGAAGCTGGCGGATGAACAGTGAATGCCAGGCGAGCTCGGTGAAGACGCGGGTGCGGATGCGGTATTTCGGATCGGCGCCGCCATAGAGGTCCTGCGCGAAAAGCTGCTTGCCCTTGGCATGCGCCAGAAAGTCGGCGAGCAGCACATCGAACTGCTTCGGCGTGAGCTTGCCGTTCTTCTCCCACCAGATCGTCTTCTCGGTGTGCTGGTCGCAGACGACGAACTTGTCTTTCGGCGAGCGGCCGGTGTGCACGCCGGTCTCGGCGCAGAACGCGCCTCCTTCGACCACATGTCCCTCCTTGGCGGCGAGCGCGTATTCGTAAAGCTGCTCGGCGGGGGGATTCCAATGCACCCCGGCCAGATCCGTCAGGCCGAATTTGTCGGCGCCGTGGGCGCTATTCCGAAGACCCGTCTCGTTCACGGAAGACCTCCACTGAGCCGGCCCCGCAGCCGGATGTTCGCTGTACGCATAAAGGCAAAGGCCCGACCAAAGTTCCCTCGGGCGCGGGGAGCTATAATCACCATCTTGTCATCTGCCAAGCGCAGCGGAAAGCATCCGGCACTAGAATGTTAGCGCAAGGTTATCGGCCGGAACGAAAGTGCGTTACGTCATGCTGCGGCGCACTATTCGGCAAATCCTTTCGTCACGAGCCATTTCTGCATGACGTCGGCGATCTGGTCGGAATTCCTGTCCATCATCATCATGTGGGTGTTGCCCTTGATGCCGATGTCCGGGAGATCGATGACTTCGACATTGCCGCCCGCTGTCTTGATCGCCTCGGTGTAACCGACGACATTCTGGCGGATCTTGCCCCAGCGCGGATGCTCCTTGGCGTTGTCGCCATAAATCACCACGATCGGCATCTTGAGCGCCGCGACTTTGTCCTTAGCTCCTGTGGCCGAGGGCTCGACCGCGATCAGCGCTTTCACCTTGTCGGGCCGCGCCTCGGCGACCTTGAAGCCGAACGATCCGGCCTGTGAGTGCACCAGCACGACGCAGGGACAGACCTTGTCGACCAGCTCGATATAGGCCGCGACGATCGCATCGTCGGTCGTGGTCCAGCGCGGCACGCCCTGCTTCATGAATTGCTCATAGGCCTCGAGCGGAAACTGCACGCCCGGATAGGTCGTGCGTTTCGCCTTGTCGGCATTCCACGACCCGAGCGGCCCGAGGCGGAAGCGCTCCCACGGGTCGCCGAGCGGCAAGAACACCGGGTCGCCCTTGAACTTGTCGGTCCAGCCCGAGCGGCCGCGCTCCATCGCGTCGGAGATGTAGGTGTCCCAGCCGTGGCGCAGAAAATAGTTGAGCCAGCCCGGATTGCCGTCGGGCTTGGTCTCGTAGGTGACGCCGGTGAGCCCGCCGCCGTGCCACAGCATCAACGGCAGTTTCCCTTTCGGGTTCTGCACCAGGAAATACTGCGCGTACATCTGCTCGACCTGGTAGGTGCCGTTCGGGTCGACCTTGGCGGGCACGCCGCCGGGCGTGAACAGCACGTCCTTGATCGGCTGGCCGGAGACTTCGATCTGCCGCCCGCCGATATGGAACGAGCCCATGTCGCGGAGCGCGATCGGCTCCTTGGATTGCGCGAGCGCCGGCGAAGCGATGAGCCCGGCCATCAGCGTGAGCGCGAAGCGATGCATTGGACTCCTCCCCTGTTCATTGTGTTGATTCGCACTCCGTCCGCGTCCTCAGTCCGCCAATCCCTTGCTCACCAGCCATTTCTGGATCACCTCGGCGATCGCCGCATTGTTCTTATCCTGCATCATCATGTGCGAGTTGCCCTTGATGCCGATCTCCGGGAGGTTGATCCAATCGACCGAACC
>JBBWZU010000333.1:0-23775 GCA_039649225.1 Hyphomicrobiales bacterium
CCATGATGAACCCGCCGCCGACGAAATGCAGCGCGCCATGGTCGAAATTGTCGCCGTTGAACTCGTCGATGACCATCCCCATTGCGCCCGCGCCGGCGTAGCTGTTCATGCGCTTGTCAGCGAAGAACGGATAGATGTAGGCCATGGTCTGGTAGGCGAAGTTCTTGCCGGTCGTGCCTTTGCCGGTCACTGGATCGTAAGGCTCGCCGATCCCGGAGGCGAGCATCAGGCGCACGTTGTGCATCTGGAACGCGCAGAGCAGGACGAGGTCGGCCGGCTGGAAGGTTTCTCGTCCGGCTGCATCGATATAGGTCACGCCGCGTGCCTTGCGGTCCTTCGTCAACTCGACGCGGGTTACATGGCTGTCGCAGCGAAGCTCGAAATTGGGATTTCTCAGCGCGATCGGCAGCACCGTCGTGAACGGGCTCGCCTTCGACCAATTATAGCAGCCGTAGCGCTCGCAGAAGCCGCAATACGTGCATGGGCCCGCCTGCACGCCGTCCGGGTTGGTATACGAGCTCTGGCTCATGTTCGATGCGGGCTGCGGGAAGGGCTTGTAGCCGAGCTTGGCGGTTGCTTCGGCGAACAATGTCGGACCGTAGCCTTGGCGTAGCGGCGGGGTTGGATATTCGCGCGAGCGCGGCCCTTCGAACGGATTGCCGCCCTCCTGAATCTTGCCGGCGATATTGCCGGCTCTGCCGGACGTGCCGCAGACATATTCGAACTTGTCGTAATGCGGCTCGAGATCGCCATAGGTGACGCCCCAATCCTGAATGCTGAGATCGTCGTCGATGAAGTCCTTGCCGTACCGGCTTTCGTAATGGCTCCTGAGCTGGAAGTCGGTCGGCAGAAAGCGCCAATGCTGTCCGTTCCAGTGCAGACCGGCGCCGCCGAGACCGTCGCCGGGCAGGAAAGCGCCGAGCTTGCGCATCGGGAGCGCGGTCTCGCTCGGCTTGTTGCGGAACGTGATGGTTTCCTTCGACAGATCCTGGAACATCTCGCCGCGCGCGTTGAAGCGCAGCTCATCGAGCGTGTTCGGCGCTGCAAAGTCCGGACTCGTGTCGCGAAAACGTCCGCGCTCGAGTCCGACAATACGCAGGCCGGTATCGGCAAGCTCGCGCGCCGCGATGCTTCCGGTCCAGCCCATTCCAACGATCACGACGTCCACGGCAGGCATGACGCGCGGCATGGCCGGTCTCCTTGGCTCAGGCCCCGATGGCCATCGGATCGATTTTGTATTGCTCGCCTTTGAGGTCGAGCGCCGCCGTCAGCACCGGGTTGGCGCCGGGGAAGCCGATCATCTTCCAGGCTGTCATCTCGCGGTTGCCGCCGTAGAGCGGATCGCTCAGGTATCCTTCGAGGCAGTTCTGCCAGAGTAGTTGGAAGAATGATGACGAAGGAACGCCGTCGAGATCGATCTTGCCGGCTTCAAGTTGTCGGATGACGTCGTCCTGATCAGCCGCCGCCAGGTCGGCAAAACGCCGGCTGTGCGTGCCGCGGCACCAGCGATCAAGCGCCAGCAGGGCCGATCGATAATGCCCGGCCGGCGTGAGCGCGAACTGCCACCCTTGCGACGGCGTGCCTTCGTTCCACGGGCCTTGCATGTACCAGCGCGCGGCCGCTCCAAACTGGCCACCGAGTTCGCGATCGATGAACGCCACGATACCGCTCTCGACGCCGCCCGGCCCGTTCGCATCCTTCGGGATGAGACGGTCGACCAGCGCGGTGAGCGTCGTAACTTCGTCGTCCGAGAGAAACTTATATCCCTGCCATTCCGGCGCGGCCTGTTGCTGTGCGGATGCGCCGTCGATGGTCTGGACGGTTGCCGCCATCGCGGCGGTGCCGGCAAGCAGAAACTGTCGCCGCGATGCGGATGGATGACGCTCGCCTTCGAACTTGCTCATGGGTTGGCTCCTGTCTTCCCGCCGAGCGTCTGCAGATACGAGATCACGTCCTGCCGATCATGCGTTGACGAAATGCCCGGAAACGTCATATGCGTGCCCGGCACGTAGGCGCGCGGGCTTTTCAGGAACGCATCGAGGCTCGTCGGGTCCCAGCTGCCGTGATGGCCCTTGAGGGCATCCGAATAATTGTATCCCGGCACGCCGGCGACGGAGCGGCCGACGACGCCGTAGAGATTTGGGCCGACCAGCGCGGTTCCGCCGGAGTTCAAGGTGTGGCACGCGACGCAATAGCGCTGAGCGACGGTTTGGCCGTGCGCCGCGCCGCTCGCACTCTGCGTACCCTTCGCGGCGTTGGCGGGCGCTGCGCCGTCTGCCGCCGGTTGGTCGGTCGCAAGCGCTGCGCCGAAATAGCTCGCCATCGACCGCAGCCATGCGGGGTCGTTCAATAGTGTTTCCACGTCCTGGTCGGAAACATGCGGACCGTTTTCGAGCTTGAACGCGTCCATGTTCAGGCTCGGACGGTCCCATTGGCCGAAGAACTTGAGCAGGCTGAAAGGCACGATGACGTGGTGGCGATCCCATCCGAGAACACCGCCGCGGTCGATCATGGCGTATCGCGTCTGACCGGTGCGGCTATCGATAATGATACTCGACAGCTTTCCGAGCGTTTGGCTGGGGTCATTGGTGTTGGTGACATCGAGGCCGATCACGTCTGAACTCACGACGAAGAACTGGTTCGTTTGCGTGGCGCCATCTGCCGGTGCGGATTTTGCTTGAGTTGATGATGCCGTGGGGGTTTCCGGTGCAGTTTGCGCGAGTGCCGGAGATCCTCCGGCTGGCGGTTTGGCTGGTGCGGTCGGAGCCGTATTGTTCGCCGTTGGCTGGCTTGATTGAGCCGGACCAGAGGCATTGTCTCCCGTCTGTTGCGTCGTCGGCGTCGACAGAACGATCGGCGCAAGGCGCGGAAGCCCGAGGCTTTGCAGCGCCGAGGCTGTTGCCGCCTCGCATCCCGCGCCGTCCTTCGTTTTGGCCTTCTTGAGGGCGTCGGATACCAACCCGCTGATGCGCGTTTGAAGATCCGCCGCAGCACTGGGCAGCGCGAGTTGGATGCGCGTCAAATCCTCGGCGCATCCGGCCGAAGCCGCATCGCTCGCAGGCAACATCAATGATACCAACAGTATAAAAATCCGACATCGCATGATGGACTCTCGCGCAGGGACCGAGCCACAGCGCAGCGACGTGCGAGGACCCCGCTCTGCCGCGAGAGACATTGTAGACGGCCTCTATGGCCGGATGTCTTTGCGCGGCTTGTCGTAATTGCGATGATTTTGCGTTCGTCGCGGGCAGGGGGAGAACATGATCCCGAGGAAGTACTCGGCCATCATTGCACCTGAAGCATCAGGAAACTGCCGAGCGCCAAGATGAGGGCTGGAGGCATAACGACCAGTCCGATCCCAAGGAACGTCCAGGCGCTGACCTCTTCGCCTTCACGACGGAGCGCCGTGAGCCAAAGGATCGTCGCGAGCGAGCCCGTAACGGATAGGTTGGGCCCGAGGTCCGTCCCGATCAGCAGAGCGCCGATCACTTGGTGCGGCAGATTCGTGGCAGTCGCCACGGAGCCTGCGATCAGTCCGACAGGAAGGTTGTTCGCCAGGTTGCTGGCGACCGCCGCGATGGTTCCGGCACCGAATGCGCTTGCAGTCACCGACTTTTCGACGGCGGTGTGCAGCAAATGGCTCAGCGCCCCGAGCACGCCGGTCTGGTTCAGACCCTCAACCAGGACGAAGAGGCCGGCAACGAGCGGCAGCACGCCCCACGAGATGTCCTTCAGCACATCCCATAGTGCCTCTCGCTTGCGCAGGAACACGGCCAGAGCCGTGGCGGCTCCGGCGATGAATGTCGGGAATCCGAGTTGCCAATCGAACGCCGACGCCAGCAGGAGCGCCGGGGCAGTGATGGCGATTCCGCACGCAGCAAGACAGCCGCCACTCGACAGGTTCGGCAGAAGGACGTCGCGACGGATTTCCTGGCGCAGAAATCTGCGTTGCGCCAGGTGCAGCGCGACGTAGGTCGCGCCGATCGAGAGGACCGAGGGCAAGCCAAACTGGGCGAGCCACGAGAGCAGTGGCGGCATGTGGCTGCCGAAGACCACCAAGTTGGCCGGATTTGAGATCGGCAGCACGAAGCTAGCGGCATTCGCCACGAAGGCGCAGACGAAAAGATAGGGCAGTGGCTCGGCGCTTGCGGCTTTGGCCGCTGCGTAGACCGCTGGAGTGAGAACGACCGCTGTAGCGTCGTTCGATAGGAACACCGTGACGATTGTGCCGACCGCATAGACGAGGCTGAAGAGCTTTCGGGGCGAGCCGTGCGCCTGCCGCACAGCGAGCGCCGCGAGCCAGTCGAACAGCCCCTGCTTCCTGGCGAGTTCGGCAAGCAGCATCATGCCGATGAGGAACAAATAGACATCAGTCCCCTTGCCGATAGCCTGCAGCGCGCTCGTCCAGGGCAGCAACGCGAACACGACAAGCGCCGTTGCGCCAAAAACCGCCCAGATTGCCTCGGGCAACCTCCAAGGGCGGGCAATGACACCGAGCGTCGTAAGCGCCGCTATCGCCCACGTAGCGCTTTGGGCTGTCGTCATGAACGACATTGCTACGTGCTCGCTACGGCGGCGCTGCGCAGCGGCTTGGAAGGCTTGGACGTTGCCATGGCCGTTATGTCCCGCGTTTCCGGCACGCCCAGCCAAAACACGAAGGCTGCAGCCAGCGCGTAGGCCGACAGGAACAGGAAGGCGACCGAGAAGCCGAACGCATTACGATGAAACCTGCCACAAAATTGCTGAGCGCGGCACCGAGACCACAGCAGGTCCCCGAGGCACCCTGTGCGAGGTTGTAGTGACCGGTGCCTTTGGTCAGATCAGCGACGACGATGAAGAACAGGGCGCCGAAGATCCCCGCGCCGACCCCGTCGAGCAGTTGGATCGCGATGAGCGCATACGGATCGTCCGTGAGTGTGTAGAGCACGCCGCGTATGGGCAGGACGGCGAAGCCGAGGAGAAAGATCGGCTTGCGTCCCCAATCGTCCGCCTTGCGTCCGACCAGCATGGCCATCGGGACCATCATGATTTGCGCCGTGATGATGCAGGACGCCATGAAGAGGGTGCTTGCCTGCTGATTGCTCTCCGACAATTTCTCGCCGACCAAAGGTAACATCGCGGCATTCGCAAAGTGAAACAGCGTGATCGCTGCGGTGAACAGCAGGAGGGTCCGGTTTTCCAGCAGCACCTTCACGCCGCTTGTCTCGGCCTTGCCGTGATCTCCTTCCTCAGCGCCGCGCGCGGCGTCGTGCTCGATTGCGTCCGCGTTGACCGCGTAGGTGGCGAAGATGCACGCGACAGCCAAGCCCGCAACGATCCGGAGTACCGCGCTCGGATCGATCAGGTAGCCGGTGACGCCCGCGACGATAGCTGTGACCACGTTACCGGCGTGATTGTAGGCCTCGTTGCGGCCGACGCGATGCGTGAACATCTTCCGCCCGACGATCCCGAGGCTGATCGCAGCGAGCGCCGAAGGGAAAATCGCGTCTGCCGCCCCGGTGAGCACCTGCGCGACGGCCACGGGCCAGAATGTCGGCATCAGCGCCATCGCCACAGCGGCGATACCCACGGTGAGGACGCCGACAGCAATGAGCGTTCTCTTCCAGCGCACGGCATCCACGAGCGCGCCGAGAGGTCCACGTGCGACGGCCGTCGTCACTCCGGAAATGGTCAATACAATGCCGACCTTGCCGGCATCCCAATGCTGGCTGGACATCAGAAAAATGGCGAGAAAGGGCCCAAGCCCATCTTTGACGTTGCCCAGGAGGAAACTGAGCCAGTCGAGCGGAGCGCGGTTCGCGCCGACGACCTGCGCCCGCGTGGGATTTATGCCGCCGGTTACCATTTCCTCCCGTTCCTGTTCGGCCCGAGCTGCGTGCCAAGGATTCCCATCTCGGGCCAGGCGCCGATGGCGTCAGCATCGCTGCCGTCGGCTTTTCGCTGTGGGGGGCGGTAGCCTTCGCGCGCCACTCGGACCGCCGTCGTCGGCGTTGTCGCCAGGCAGCACCGCGAAATTGATTTGACCGGCCGGATTGGCATTGACCTGCGCGATGAGCGCCAGGAAGTCGCGATAGTTGCGCTCATTCTCGCCGGTGATGTGCAGGTCGCCAAAATGCACCCAACTCACTAACTCGCCGTTCGCGCCGGTCGGCATCGCGTACCCCTCAACACTACGGGGGCCACGATCTGCGACGCCCTGGATAGATCGGACCGATTGCTTGTATGTGATCCGCCGCGACAGCCGCTCGTCAGCGCTTGCGGG
This sequence comes from Hyphomicrobiales bacterium, assembly GCA_039649225.1. GTDB lineage: Bacteria > Pseudomonadota > Alphaproteobacteria > Rhizobiales > Xanthobacteraceae > PALSA-894. The sequence goes on from JBBWZU010000333.1 coordinate 6,263, forward strand.
AATTGCCGTGAAATTGCGCAAGCCTTGCCTCGGACGATGAGCGCGCGGCCGACGAGCAGGTCGCTACCATCGATCTTTCGTTCACCATCCGGCGTGAGCAGCCGAGCTCCAACTCGGTTCCCCGAGTGACCGTCGATGGCGTCGACCGCGGCCCCGAGCACCACGTCGATGCCATCCTCCGCAAAGGCCGCGCGGACTGCGTCGGCCACGTCCGGGTCTTCTCGGGGGAGGCGGGCATGTTCCGGGTCGTTAAACAATTCAGATCTTGCTCTCGGCCGGCTTTCAGATGGCTCGTCCATCAATCAGCCAGTGGTCGAGCACTGCTGATCGGCGTTGCCATCCGGCTTCGAATGGCGGGTGAATCCGTACTCGGATCGATCAGCCTCATTCAGAGCAAGAAGTCAGCACCACCCGTTAGATGCTTGAGTGTGGCTCCCATGTCGATCTGCAACTCCGCGGTGGAATTGCTCCCGCTCACGTTGCCGGAGAGCATGTAATGCCCAACGCCGCTATCGAAGTAGTAGACCAACTGCCCAAGCGCGCTGAAGCCGGCGTTCGCCATCGGTCCCGAACCCGACTTGTCGATAAAGGTGAACGCATTATCGCCGCTCGTGACGCTGTTGGCATCGATTATGGACAGATCGATCACATCGTGCGTGGCACCCACATCGATGAGCGAACCGAAATCGAAGATCATGTCGCGGCTGGCTCCAATTCCAGCCGTAGCGGTCGAAATAAAGACGAAGGTGTCGGCTCCGGCTCCGCCTGTCATGATGTTCTGGTTGGTGCTTGCTGTGATCTGGTCGTTGCCCGAACTCCCGATGACGTTCTCGATGCTGCTTAAGGTATCCGAACCGGTCTGGGCGCTTGAGGCGTTGCCGGTCGACAGGTTGATGATGGCGCCGGCGGTGGTCCCGCTGAGGTCATAGGTATCAAAACCGCTGCCGCCGTTGTAGGTATCGCTGCCGTCGCCGACCGTTGCCACGAATGTGTCGTCGCCATTGCCACCGCTCAGCGTGTTGCCGGCGCTGTTGCCCGTCAGCAGGTCGTTGCCGGAACCGCCGCTCACGTTCTCGATGCCGGCGATCGAGGTAAAGCCGGATGCGTTTCCAGTCCCGAGGTTGACCGTGACTCCGACTGTAGTGATGGCTGCGCCCGACGGATCATAGGTCAACGTATTGGTTCCTCCGAGTAGGTCGGCTGTGATCGATTCGACGTTGGCGACTGACCCGCCCGCAACCGCTGTAATCGCCGTGCCGTCGAAGACAACATCCAGCGAGTCGGTGCCAGTTGTCCCAAGTATCTTCAGGACGTCGGCGTCGGCTCCACCGTCAATGCTGTCCGACCCGTCTCCGATAGTGTACAGAATAGTATCGTTACCGGCGCCGCCATTGACGGTATCGTTATTGCTCCCGCCAATCAGCACGTCGTTTCCGCCGTTGCCATTGAGAGTGTCGCTGTTGCTGAAGCCTAGCAGCAGGTCGGCGCTGGCGGTTCCGGTCAGGATGTCAGCGCCGGTGGTGCCGTAGAGAAGATTGAATGTCTGAGCGCCGAACTGTACCGTTTCGATGCTGGCCAACGTGTCCGTCCCATCCGGCGCGCCGCTCACTTGGAGGTTGCTGCCCGATAGAGAGAAGGTGTAGCTCGCATACCCGTTCGTGAATACGGCGGTATCAGTACCGGCTCCGCCGTTCAGAGTGTTGTTGCCGCTGGATCCCCTCAGCGTGTCGTTGCCGGAGCCGCCGGTCACGTTCTCAATTCCGGTGATGGAGGTAAAGCCGGATGCGGTTCCAGCGCCAAGATCAATGGCGACGCCGACCGTGGTGGCCGCGCCAAAGGACAACGTATCGGTGCCGCCGAGCAGATCGGCCGTGATCGTTTCGACGTTGACAACTGAACCACCTGCGACCGCGGTTATCACCGAGCCGTTGAAGACAACGTCGAGCACGTTGTTGCCGCTTGTCCCGAGTATGTTCAGGGTGTCGGCGTCGGCTCCGCCGTCAACGGAGTCTGCCCCGTCCCCGACTACGTAGTGGATAATGTCGTCACCGGCGCCGCCGACGATCGTGTCAATGCCGGAGCCGCCGTAGATCGTGTCCGCGCCATTGCCGCCGATCAAGACGTCGTTGCCGCTGCCGCCGCTCATCAACGTGTCAGCGCCGTCGAGTCCGAGCACCAGATCGGCGCTGCCGGTTCCCGTCAGCACATTCGCGTTATTGTCACCGTAAATCAGGTGGAGTGTCGTCGCGCCGAACCGGATATTTTCTCCGTTGAAGCCGGCCAGCGTATCCCTGCCATCGGGGCTGCCGGCCCGCGTGTCGGTGACGATGAGATTCCCTCCGGTACCAAGCGTGTAGTCGTAGTTGGTGACTGCGCCTGAGAAGGCGGCCGTGTCGGTCCCGCCACCCCCGTTGATCACATCGTTGCCGCCGCCGCCGGTGAGGATGTCGTTGCCGGCTTGCCCGAACAGCGTATCGTTGAAGGCGCCGCCGGTGATAGTGTCGTTGCCATTGCCGGCCCCGCCGTAGACGATGAGATCATTTGGCATGGCGGCCAGATTAATGGTCTCGCTACCGTTGGCGTCGCTGCCTGTCCTGATCGTGAACGTCTCATCCCGATGGCCACCCGCGTCGTCGGTGGTACGCACGATGAGTGTATAAGTCGTGCTTGCGGCCATTTGCGACGCAGTGCGCGTCACCGCGCCCGTATTCAAATCCACCGTGAAGTTCGGACTGCTGCCTGCCAGCAGAGTGTAGGTCCACGACGTGCTGTCGGGATCCAGTGTACTCAAGGTCGCGATCTGACCTGGACCAGGGCGAGCATTGTCGCTCGGAACAACTCCGTTCCACTGAATGTCCGTGGGAGCGTTGTTCAGCAGCTGCGCTTCGGTCAGCGTGACGTCAGCAAACTGGAACTTTTCCACTGCGACGACGAGATCCGTCCCGTCCGGCGAGCCGGCTCGGTTATCGACGATCTTGTAAGCTGTCACGCTTTCATGAGCGCCGGTAAAAGAGATTTGAGTAACGGTATAGTCTCCCCGGCTGCCCGTGAAAATCGCCTTGTCGTCGGTGCCTGCGGTTCCGGTGTCTTTGCCGAGCACCATGTCCTTGTTGCGCTCGGTCTTGAGCAGTTCGGTGAAGTGCTTGGCGAAAGTTCCGACGCCCGCCGCGTCGAGCAGGCCATTGGTCCCGAGGGGACCGATTACGCTGTGAGTGGCGTTACCATTGGCGTCCATGCCATTGAGGTAACCGCCGCCATAGGTGCCGATCAGTGTATCGAGACGGATTGAGTCGCCGACTATGAGGTCGTTGCCGCCGCTGCCAATGCTGCCGGTCGCGTCGGCAACACTCGTGTTGAACGTATCGTTACCGCCTCCGCCGATCAGCCAGTTGTCGCCTGTCGGCAAACCATCGGCGCCGATGCCAGCGTCGGCGCCGATCAGCGTGTCGTTGAACTTGGATCCGACAATGCCCTCGATGTCGACCAGCAACTGGTTGAACGGATTGAATGGCGTCGCGCCGCCTGCGGCGGTGAGGTTCTGGTTGCGCAGGTCCGCGGCCACGTCCAGGGCAATGTTTACATCAGAATAGGCCGAAATGTCGAAACCGACATCACCCAATACTTCGTCGCTATCTCCGTTCTGAGCCGTCTGGCCAAGGCCGCCGAAGATGATATCATCGCCACCTTCACCCTTGAGCATGTCGGGGCCGGAGCCACCACTCAGGACATCGTCACCGAGGCCGCCGCGAAGTTCGTCCGGACCATCGCCGCCGTACATCTCATCGTTGCCGCCATCACCGAAGGCGAGGTCGGTGTCGCCGCCGGCATCGATGTAGTCGTCGCCGCTGCCGCCATAGATCTCATCAATACCGGCTTCGCCGTAGAGCTTGTCGTTGCCATCGCCGCCGATGACCACGTCCAGGGCACCGGCGCTGGTACCGGCATAAACGATGTCGTCGCCACGGCCGCCGTCGAGAAAGTCCTCAATGTCGCCACCATAAATGACGTCCTGACCATCGCCGCCGTACACATGGTCGGCGCCCCCGCCGCCGTCGAGCACGTCATTGCCCTTGTCGCCATAGATGGTGTCGTCGCCGTTGCCGGCGAGAATGAAATCCCTGTAGTCGGTGCCCGAGAGCACTTCATGAGCGTTGAAACCCTGATTGGGCGTGCCGTCGTCGTTGGCGCCCAGGTCCGGGCGGAAATCGCGCATATACAGCTGATTGACGATGCCGAGATCGGTGTTCGACTTGGTGATGAAGCCACCATTGCCAGCGGTACCGCCGCCGGGACCCGAGTAGATGCCTATTTCAGCGCCGGGATTCGCCGCGGCATAGTCCGCGATCTGCTGGCCGTAATTGTGCGCAGTCTTGAAGTCCGCTGGGATCGGAACCCAGTCAGTTCCATTAAACGCGTATTTGATGTCGCCTTGGTTGCCGGTGACTTCGATACCATCGGAATTGTGGATGAGCTCGCCCTTATAGGCCAAGAAGTTTTGACCGGGAATGAAGGTCTTGCCGAGCTCGATGTAACTGTCGGCATACCCCATGACATCGCCGTTCAGATGCAGCACACCCGTTGTGCGTTCGATGATGTCGCGGAATTGCTCGGTAGCGATCGCATGATTGAGGTCGGTGTCGATCGGCAACGCGAGTCCAAGTCGGTAGAGATAGTAGAAACGGTCGCCATCCATCAGCCGTTCCATCTGGTCTTCGAAGATCGCGTTGAAGGTGGAGCCGAGCTGCCCGGTGAACACGTGGATTTCGGCGAGGCCGCCGATCCAGAGATCGATATTGTTGTAAGCGTGGGCGCCTGTCGCAAGCGGATTACTGGACGCAAGTGAATCGTTGAGGAAGTTCACGGCCTGGTCAAAGGTGATATCCTTCGCGTTGCTCGAGCCTTCGACGATGGTGCCGGCATCGAGCCCGACGATCGCTTCTGCCTTTGCGAGATCGCCGTCGAAGGCATAGGCGGCGATGAAATTTACCAGGGACTCCGGATGCAGCATCTGCGACCCGAAATCCGCCCAGCTCGTGTAGGGATTGAGCGCGTCGACGATCAAGTTGGTGTGGTGCGGCGTGCTGGGATCGGCGGCACGCTCGGCGACCAGGGCATCATGCAGCGCCCGGCGAGTTTCGTTGAGCGTGGGCAGTCCGACGTCGCGAGCGCGGGCAATATTGATGGCCCCGAGGTCGAGCGCCTGGCCGAGCAGCGATTGCTGCATGGCGGGCGTGAGGAATTCGTCGACTTCGTTGGAAACCTGCTGCGACATGCCGCGAAGGATGTCCGACGCGCCCGTTGCCGCGAACTGCGCAGGGTTAAGGAAAGCGCCCGATAGAGCAAACTTGGTGACCATGCCATCGGGATCAATCGCGTCAATCGTTTCCCGCAGCTGCGAGTGCCCGAAGCGGAACGCCGCCTGTGAATACTCAAGCGAGATGTCCGCATTGATGCTGGAATCATAGGTCACGAATTCCGGCAGATCGGGCGTCACCAGCCGCGCGTACTGATCAATCGCGACGTGTTGATATTCCATCTCGTTGATGAGCTTGGTGACGGCGAACATCTTGTCCGGGTCCCAGGAGATGGTTGTCTGATCGGAAAGCGTGTAATTGCCCTGTGCGTCCGTGTAGAAGCCGCTGCTCCCGTTATCTACGCCCGACTGGAAGTTGTGGCGCGAGGTGACGTCGGCCTGCGCCAGAATGTTGTTCTCGAGGTTAACCAGCTGCACGTTGTGATTCTCGTGGAATACGTGGTGCAGAGCCGTAAGGCCGAAGTTCTCGTTCGCTCGGCCGTCGCCGGCGATGTAGTGGTCGCCGACCGAGTCCATCAGGATGTTGCTGACCGCGTCATAGATTGCCGAGTCCGTGGCAGTGATGCTGAAATTGGCGAAGTTAACCCAAGGCGCCAAGGCAAAGGCGCCGAGGCTGGTGCCGTCCGTCAGCTGGCCCAAATTGGCGGCGACGGTTTCACTCGGAAGGCTGCCATAGAAGTGCAGGCTTGCTCCGGTGACTGCATTCAGCCCGTCGACATGTGCCTGCGTCAACCGAGGCGGCGCATTGTCGAAATGCGGATTCATGTCGAGCAGCAGCGCCTGGCTGGTATAAATGTAGCCGCCGGCGTCGTTGCCGTTAGTGTCGATGACATTCCCGGATGCGTCGCGGGCACGGTAATTGTTGATGTCGTCCCAGGTCAGAGCGCTGTCCGCGTCGCCTCGACCGGTGGCAGCCATATGCGCGCGCAGCTCATTGAGGGTGGGGATAGTGCGGGTCGTCAGGCCGCGCCCGTCGGGGCCGGTACCTGCCTCGCTAAACGTGGTGCTGGAATAAATTCGGGTTTGATGCCCGTCGAGCAGTTCAGCGCCCGGCCTCCATGCCCCGGTGTTTGGATCTTGCATCCATTCGCGCAGCAGAATTGTGATTTGCTCATCCGAGCCGTAACTCTGGCTCTGGTCGATGTAGGGCGAGGTGTGGTTCGTGTATCTGGCAGGTCCGGTCGGCTGCGCAATGATGGCAACGATGTCGTCACCGCCTCCAACGACGCCGTTTGCACCAAGTGAGGCTAGGCTTCCTAACTCGTCGCCGCTGTTCCACATTCCGTCCGCGCCCGCGATCGAAACCGCGCGGCCATGAATGTCCTGGAACGTGTAGCCGTCGGGCGTGGCGCGGGAGATGGTAATCGTGAGGTTACCCGGGTCCGTTCCTTGCGGCGCGCGGTACAGCGGATCGCTCGGATCGAGCGCGATGACGATTTTTGTGCCCTGGCCGCCCTTGTCGATGAAATCGAGGCCGTGGTCGAAAAATTGGCCGAACAGCGTGAAGATGCCGCTGGTGGAGGGGTCTCCCGGCAGCGTGTTCTGATTGCGAATGACGGTTTCCTGCACCGTGGCCGTCGTGTGGTCGCCGTAGGTGACGGTCTCGGTAAAGATATCGGTCAAAAGGCCTGTGCGCGCGAGCGCGCTGTCCGCCACTGAAGGGGCGTGAGCCATGTAGGACGACGAGATCGTCTGAGTAATCATACGCGGCGTGTAGTCGACCACCGATTTGCTGGGATCGGCATATAGCGCGGTGCTGTCTTCCTGGGGCGTCGGCAAACTGGGATGTGCGGCCAGGTAGTCGGTGAACGCGGTGTTCGTCAGTGCGGCGCGATCCAGTACCTGATGGACATAATGATTGTATTGGGCCGGCGTCAGGCGCGGGAACGGCTCGTCGGCTGCCCCCCACGTCCATGCGCCCGGCGAAGTCTCCGTTCCGGTCAGGTTGTTGAAGAATCCATGAAGGATACGCATGCCCGCGGGATCGCGTGCACCGCCGTAAATGGGAAGACCGTCAGGACCATTTACACCGAGCGGATCGAAGCTTCCGAACAAACCCAGCTCGTGATAGCCCGTTGGTTCGTGCGCATCCAGATAGCCGTAAATCGGTCGACCGAAGGCATCATAGCGGATCACCAGTATGGTGTGACTAAGCTGCTCCAGCAGGTAGTTGATGTCGCCAAGGGTAATCTGGAATGATTTGACGGATGGCATGTCCCAACCCCGTTGTTTCAAAAGCCGGACAAGCGCGGACTGGCTAGTCTATTCCTTCGGTTTAGCGTCGGTTCCGTCAGGACTTCGCTTCAGCCAGTAACCTGTCGCCGCCACGGCTACTGTGGGCCACATTGAGACGGCGAACCTGACATTGTCCTGACAGCCGACAAAAAATCCCGGGCTTAAAAGGCGCAACGTAAATGTCTCAAGCGCCGGCACATCGCGCGCAATTGAAAGTCAAACTCATATGTGAAAATAAAGGTGGGGCTCACCACAGCTCAATTGCCGTTTGGTCCGCGATGTTCCAAGAAGATGAATGCGAAAAATTCCTGAACCCTACAGCCAAGCTCGGCCGAGGAGATTCAGCTGTCGAAGAAAATCCGAGCGGGGCGCCCGCGCCTTCCGCCACATGTTGGCGCATTGGCTGGTGTTGAGCCGCTGCTTCGGGCCGCCCGATCGACAACAATCCGGCGGTACAGGCAATGTGCGGGCTCGTTTCGCCGGCACCGACAAAGAGGCGCACGAGCCGCGGCCATGCACACGCTTTTGGAAATGGCCGGGCCAGTATCCATTGATCCAGAAGAGGTTACGGTTCGATGCCAGGGGAAGCCTGACCTGGCTCGTGCGCCCGAAGCAGGTGCGAACAAGCTCCGTTAGTCAGATGAACTTCAATGAAAAGCGTGCACCTCCCAAGGCGGATCGCCCGACTTCAATCGAGCCTTTGTGAAGAGCGACTGCTTGTTTAACGATCGCCAGGCCCAATCCAGCTCCTTCGCCGTCGTACGTCCGCTTCCGCGTCTTGAACGGTTTGAACAGGTCATCTGCTTCGAGGTCGGATATTCCCGGGCCGTTATCCTCGACGACGATGCTGGAACCGGGACCACAGCCCACTTGAATCGTCGTGCCCGCGGGCGTGTGTTTGATCGCATTTTCAACCAGATTGCGGATCGCTTCTCGAATGGAAATTGAATCCCCCTCGAAAAACGCAGGTTCGTTGACTTTGAGGTCAAGGGCGGTTCCACGGCTAGCCGCCCATGGCTTAAATCGCTCGATCGTCTCGACCGCCAGCGCAACCAAATCGATCCGTTCCGAAATCTGGAGGCCTATCGAGTCGAGGCGCGCAAGCGTCAGAAGCCGATTGATCGTTTCGCTCATATCAGCAACGTCTTTTTCCAGCTGTCGTGCTCTCGCATCGGAGACGTTTCCGAGCTCCAACATCATAACTGCGAGCGGAGTTCGAAGCTCATGGGCAGCCCGAGCGATCAGCTGTGTCTGCGCGTCCGCAAGTTCCGCGACTCGATCTATCAGGTGATTTATCGCGGAAGCGAAACTCGCCGCTTCGCGCGGCAAGCCCTGCAAATCAAAATGTACTCCCCCGTGGGCGGCGTTTATCCCGTCAGCCTTACGCGCGGCGGCGATCAGAGGTCGCAAGGATCGATTAACCGATACCACGGTCAAAGCAATCGCAAGGATGACGAGCGGACCCATGGGCATGATGACGTCCAGTAGAAGCTCGTGAAGCAGCGCGCTCATTCGGAGATAGGCGGGGTCGCCGAGCGTTGCTACCTCCACCCACACTGCTCTGTCACCGATCTTGCTCGTGATCCCGCCGGCGGCGTGAAACCATTTTCCTGTGTCCAGACGCTGCAGCCATTGCTGTAACGGCGCGCGACCGGTCTGTAGTGGAGAGACCTGATTGAGGATCTGCTCATTGCTGCCGGCGAGCGACCGCCCACCAGCATCAATTATTCTGAAGCTGTACTTATCGGCATGCTCTTGTCTGTAGTGGTTCAATCCGGAAAAATCCACCGATACATCTGAGTTTGTGAAAATCGCGTTGCGCACAATTCTGTCGCTTTCCGTTTTAATGTAATTACGGAAGAAATAATCCTCATCGCCGAAATTTTCAGACAGGCAAAGTCCAGCCTGTGCAATGACTGCGAGAGTCGCCGCAAAGGCTATTACTCGGCACAAAATGGACGTTAACTTTGGTGCCTTTACATCGTCTCTTGTCATCACACGTCCAACGTGTGAGGGGATGCATCCAGCGTATATCCGGTCCCCTTTATCGTCTTAATTTGTATTTCGTGCGATCTCTCACAGAGCGCTTTTCGAAGCCGCGAAACAATCTGATCAATCGTGTTCGCGCAGCAATCCTGAGCGAAGCGAAATAGCGTCGCCTCAATCACGCTTCGAGGCACGATACGCCCCTTGCGCTGTACCAGCAGCTTTAGCAGTCTTGCCTCGGTTGGCCTGAGCGCGATCCGTTCTCCTTGGTATGATGCTTCTCCGCTCTCAGCGCACACCTTCAGCGTTCCGATGGAAATTTCCAGAGGGGCCAGCTGAACGGGACGGCGAAGCAGCGCTCTTAACCGGGCCAGAAACTCGTCATGGTTGAACGGCTTGATGAGATAATCGTCGGCCCCGCGGTCGAGGCCGATGATGCGATCCGGGACGCTCGCTCGAGCCGTCACGACTAAGATAGGCGTGATGTCAGAACGGTTTCGAAGTTTGCGGATCAGATCTATGCCGTCCAGATCCGGTAGGCCAAGATCAATCACGTAGGCAGTGTACCCGCCCGCAGCCGCATATTGCTCGAATTCCGCCGCCGTCGCGACTGCGTCCGGTACATAGCCCGCCTTAAGCAGGCACTCGGTCAAAAGACTTCTTAACCGTGAACTGTCTTCAACAACCAGAATACGCATCGAGGCTTCCCCCGTTACGCCACACATTACCTAAGGTAAAGTTAGCACGCTTCTGGTGCGCGCGCTATCTTTTTTGCGAGCCTGAATTGTGGAACTGTAGGAGCCGCGGGCGTTGGCAACATGGGAGGGGCGTCACTGCCGAATCGCGCTGGGGTCATCAATCCACAAGTGGATCGGACAATCAGTTGCGTGCCATTGTCGAGCACATCGAGGACGCGGAAGATGAAATCAAAGACCTCACCGAAGCCAGGAAGAGATCTATCAGGAAGTCCAAGGGAAATGGTTTCGATGTCAAAATTCTCCGCGAAATCCCCAGCATGACACCTGTAACATTAACCCGCCACGCTTCGTGCAAGATTCTTGGAGCGGCTTGAGGCCGCGCAAGCGACTTTTGCGCGTCGGGCGTGAGCCGCGACACACTGACAGTCACCAGCGTGCGGTTGCTCTCCGCTAAGGCAATCCATGTCCGCAGTCCTTGCCTATGGCCTTCCGGCCAAGCGAACGACACGCACCACGTGTCGTCAGGCTGCGTGCGGGACGAGACCGGCGCTCTCAAATCTTTTTCCCTTCAACGTACGGCGTGGGCATGCATGATCTGTGTCATGGCCGGCACGCCGGCCAACAAGACGCCGAGACCCTCAGCCATTGTCGGGTGAGTCAAAATGGCATCGCGTAGCCCAGTGTATTCAAGGCCGGCCAGCATGGCGGTCTGAACGGCGGCAATCACCTCTCCGGCACCGGATCCGAGCATCGTGAAGCCGAGAATACGATCGCTGCGCGCGTCGATGATGGCCTTCATGAAGCCGCGTGTCTCGCCGATGGCTCGGGCGCGAAGGACCGAGTTCATGGGCAGGCGCGCCACGCGGACCGCGATCCCGCGGCGCTTCGCCTCCGCCTCTCCGAGCCCGACCCGCCCCAGTTCGGGGTCGGTAAACATGCAATAGGGGATCAATCGATTGCGCGTCGTCCGCGAACGTCCCGCCAGATTGTCGCGCACGATCCGGAAATCGTCGTATGCGACGTGCGTGAATTGCGGGCTCCCGGCGCATTCGCCCATCGCCCAAACATCGGGTGCCGTCGTTTCCAGACGTTCGTTCACCTTGATATAGCCACGCGAGTCCAACTCCACTCGGGCGCTCTCCAGACCGATGCCGCGCGTATTGGGTATGCGCCCGGCGGCGACGAGCAGGTCGCTACCGTCGATCTTGCGTTCACCATCCGGTGTAAGCAGCCGAACTCCCACTTGGTTCCCCGAGCGACCGTCGATGGCGCCGATCGCAGCCCCGAGCACTACGTCGATGCCATCCTCCGCAAAGATCGCGCGGACTGCGTCGGCGACGTCCGGATCCTCCCGGGGCGCGAGCTGCGGGGCCTGCTCGATGACGGTCACTTTGCTGCCGAAGCGCCTGAACGCCTGCGCCATTTCGAGACCGATATAGCCGCCGCCGAGCACGATCAGATGTGCGGGAAGCCGATCGAGCTCAAGCGCCTCGACATGGGTGAGCGGAGCGGCACCGCTCAGCCCGGGAATGTCAGGGATGGCCGCGTGCGTGCCCAGATTGAGAAAAACGCACTCTGCCTCGAGGCGTCGTGTTCCACCCTGCGTTAGCCGAACTTCTATGGCCTTGGGCCCAGTGAAACGACCCTCGCCAAGAATGAATTCCAACCCCTCGACTGCAAACCGTGCCTGGTGGATCGCGATCAAGCCATCGACCATCTCGCGCTTGCGTTGCCGCACGCCGGCCATATCCACGCTCCAGGGGCCAAGGCGCAGTCCGAATGTCGAAGCATGGCGAACGTGGTCCGTCACCTTCGCGCTGTGGATCAAGTTCTTGCTGGGCAGGCAGGCAATGTTGGGGCATGAGCCACCGATCAGTCCTTTCTCGACCACGGCGACGCGTTGCCCCTGTCGTGCCAGCTCCCAGGCAATGTACTTGCCGGCCTCTCCACCACCCAGAACAATATTTTCGAAACGCTCGATGCTGCTCATCAGGCTCTCTTCACACGCGATGTTTCGTGGGTCGCCGCACTCAACAGACAGCAAGCCGACTCCGGCGCCGCCGCTATGAGCGCCGGTGGAAGTATGGATCAGCCATCTGGCATGCGCTTGCCCGAGCTTGTCCCCGCCATTTCCGAATTGCGACATTCCGCGATGCCGCGGCCGACACACGCATTCCGTTGGCGGCGCCTAGCGTTGCATCTGCATGATCCGGTCCATCGGCATCATGTTGTGGTTGAGATTTGCCATGATCCAGAGCGATCCGCCGATGACCAGGATCACGATCAGGACGCCGAAGGCGAGCGCCATGACGTTATTGGTGTTGTCGCGGCCCGTCGTGATGTGCAGGAAGAACACCAGATGTACGCCCATTTGCGCGATCGCCAGGACCACAAGCGCGACCGGAATGCTCGGTTGCCACACGAGATCCGTGCCGGCGATAAAGAACGACGTGACCGTCAGCAGGATCGCAAGGCCGAGCCCGACCACGTAGCCGAGCACGCGCTGCCCGACGCCGCCTTCGGCTTCGTCGCCCGGCGCGACATCAATGGCTTCGGGCCTATCGTGGACATCGCTGCTCATGCGGCGCTCGCCATCAGATAGACAATCGTGAAAACCGCGACCCAGATGATATCGAGTGCGTGCCAGAACAGCGCAAAGCAGAGGATGCGGCGCTGGATGTCGGCGCGAAAGCCTTTGGCGATGACCTGCGCCATCATCGTCAAAAGCCACAAGATGCCGGCCGAAACGTGCAGGCCGTGACAGCCGACAAGCGTGAAAAACGCCGATAGAAATGCGCTCCGGGTCGGTCCGGCGCCGCGTGCGACCAGATCGGCGAACTCCCTGGCTTCCAGGCCCAGAAATGAGAGCCCAAGCACGCAGGTGACGGCCATTGCGGCTTGAAACCAGGTCTTGCTCCGCACGTCGGCTGCGATGCTGGCGAGCCCGCACGTGAAGCTCGATGCAAGCAGGCAGGCTGTCTCGATCGCGACGCTGCGCAGATCGAACAGTTCGGCGCCGCTCGGGCCCCCCGCGGTCTGCCCGACGAGGACCGCGTAGGTCGCAAAAAAGCACGAGAACATCACCATGTCGCTGAGCAGGAAAATCCAGAAGCCGTAACCGGTGATGATCCGCTTCGGCGCGGGTCCGCTGTATGCGCCGGCATGCTCGTGCGTGAAGGTTGCTGCCATCGTCATGCGGCGACCGCCTCGCCCGCCGGCATCCGCCGCGCGTCCTTATGTTCACGATCGATACGCGCGACCTCCGCCGCCGGGATCAGGTATTCATCGTGATCGCGCCATGCGAAGGCGACAAACGTCGCAAAGGCGCCGAATGCTCCCACGATCACCATCCACCAGATGTGCCAGATCAGCGCGAAGCCCATGATGGTGGCGAAAAATGCGCAAACAAATCCGGTCGGCGAATTGCGCGGCATCTCGATGGCTTGATAATCGGGCTTGTCGTGCGGCGCGTGCTCGCCCGCTTGCTGCTTTTGCTCCCAGTACGGCTCTTCGCCATCGACTTTTGGAAGAATTGCGAAATTGAAGACCGGAGGCGGCGAAGCCGTGGCCCATTCAAGCGAGCGGCCGTCCCAGGGGTCGCCGGTCTCGTCGCGCAATTCGGCGCGCCGGCGGATGCTGACGACGAGCTGCGCGATCTGCAGCGCGATGCCGATCATGATCAGGACCGCGCCCCCGGCGGCGATGATCAGCCACGGACGCCACTCCGGCACGTCGTAGTGCTGCATGCGGCGCGTCATGCCGAGGAAGCCGAGCACATAGAGCGGCATGAACGCCACGTAGAACCCGACGATCCAGAACCAGAACGCGGCCCGTCCCAGCGGTTCGTACAGCCGGAAGCCGAACGCCTTGGGAAACCAGTAGGTGTAGCCGGCGAACGCACCGAACAGCACGCCTCCGATGATGACGTTGTGGAAGTGTGCGACCAGGAACAGGCTGTTGTGCAGGAGGAAATCGGCCGGCGGCACCGCCAGCAGCACGCCGGTCATGCCGCCGATGATGAACGTCACCATGAACCCAAGCGACCACAGCAGCGGCGCGGTGAAGCGGATGCGTCCGCCATACATCGTGAACAGCCAGTTGAACACCTTCACCCCGGTCGGAACCGCGATAATCATGGTGGCGATGCCGAAGATCGCGTTGACGTCCGCGCCCGCACCCATCGTGAAGAAATGATGCAGCCACACCATGAACGAGAGGATGCAGATCGCCATCGTGGCGATCACCATCGAGCGATAACCGAACAACGGCTTGCCCGAGAACGTCGAGATCACCTCGGAGAAAATACCGAAGGCCGGAAGCACCAGGATATAGACCTCGGGATGCCCCCAGGCCCAGATGAGGTTCACGAACATCATCACATTGCCGCCGGCCTCGTTGGTGAAGAAGTGGAAGCCGAGGTAGCGATCGAGCAGCAGCATCGCCAGGGTCGCGGTGAGGATCGGGAATGCCGCGACGATCAGGAGATTGGTCGCCAGCGTCGTCCAGCAGAACATCGGCATGCGCAGATAGTCCATGCCCGCGGTACGGATCTTGAGTACCGTGGTGACCAGATTGATGCCGGCGACGAGCGTTCCGACGCCGGAGATCTGCAGCGCCCATAGATAGTAGTCGACGCCGACACCCGGCGAGTAGGTCAACTCGGACAGAGGCGGGTAGGGCAGCCAGCCGGTGCGCGCGAACTCGCCGACCATCAGCGAGATGTTGACGAGCAACGCGCCGGTCGCCGTCAGCCAGAAGCCGACCGAGTTGAGCGTCGGGAACGCGACATCGCGCACGCCGAGCTGAAGCGGCACCACGAAGTTCATCAATCCAATGACGAACGGCATGGCAACGAAGAAGATCATGATGGTCCCATGCGCCGAGAAGATCTGATTGTAGTGTTCCGGCGGCAGATAACCGGCGGAATGAAACGCGAGCGATTGCTGCAGCCGCATCATGATCGCGTCGGAGAAGCCGCGCAGCAGCATCACCATCGCGAGCAGCACATACATCACGCCGATGCGCTTGTGATCGACGCTGGTGATCCACTCGTGCCAGAGATAAGGCAGATGCCCCTTGAGCACGACCCAGGCGAGGATCGCGATAATCGAAAGCGCAACAATTCCCGATGCGATCATCGGGATCGGTTGATCGTACGGGACCGCGGCCCAGCTCAGTCTACCGAGCATCGGCCACTCCGGCGTCTGATGTTGAAGATGCGGCCGGACGCGGATCCGGGCTTGGTCCCGGTCCAGGCGGCAACTTCTGCAACACGATCGCATCGAAAAGATGCGGATCGTCGAGCCGATAAACGGCGCGCTCACTCTTGGTCGACGGCTGCGCCAGTTTGGAATAGGCGCCGGCATCGAAGGTGAGGTCGGAGCCCGCGGCGCGCTGCGTCCAGGCCGCGAAATCGGAATCGGAGACGACATTCACATCGAAGCTCATGTCCGAGAATCCATCGCCGCTGAAATGCGAAGACAAGCCGCGATACGTCCCCGCCTTGTCGGCGCGGAGGTTGAGGCGGCTCGTCATGCCGTTCATCGTGTAAATCATGCTGCCGAGTTGCGGAATGAAGAACGCGTTCATGACGCTTGCCGACGTGAGATCGAATTGCAGCGGCGTGCCGGTGGGAACCGTCAGCGTATTGATCGTGGCGATCTTTTGATCCGGATAGATGAACAGCCACTTCCAATCGAGCGAGACAGCCTGAATTCTGAGCGCCTTCTGCGCGCCCTCGATCGGCTTTGCCGGATCAAGGTGATGCGCGCCGAGCCAGGCGACGCCGCCGAGCAGAATGATGGTGAGTGTCGGGATCGACCAGACGACCAATTCGATGCGGCCCGAATGAGCCCAACGCGGCATGTAGTTGGCTCTGGCATTCGAGGAGCGAAACCAGAATGCGAAGGCGAAGATCGCAATGATCGTCGGCACGACAATCGCCAGCATGATGGCGATGGAGTCGATCAGGATCGTCGCGTCAGCGGCGCCAATCGGACCTTGCGGATCAAGAACGTTCATGACGTGCGGCGCTCGCTTGAGATACGGCGCCGGCATCGTGTGACGTCTGTCGCGGTCTTATTTTGACGCCGGTGCATTAATCGATCTTCTCTAACCCACAGGATCCTGTCAGGTGCTCAACTATGTGCGAGCGTGAAAGTTTCCAGCTCGGGGTCGGGTCCGGAACCACGCAGCTGTCGATTCTTGCGCAATTCGGCTGCTTTCAGTGCAAGAACGGTCCGCAGACATAGCGACCGATCGCGTGCTCGACCTCCCTTGCTCGGAATTCGGAGCAAAACGACATGAATCGCGGCAATCGCCATAGAGCGATTTTCATGCGGATGCACTATTGTCCGAGGATGGTTGTCGCATCACCGCGAAAGACCCTCTCGATGAGAGACAGCGAAACTGCGTCACCGCCAGACATTGCGCGGACTTGACGTTTGGTTTCCTGCCCGCGACCCAATTCCCACAAGTTGCCTGAAGTGCCAATGAATACTCGCGACGAACTCCTCCTCTGGCACGCTCTCCATCGTCTTGAGGTGACGTATTGGTACGACGTTGACGTCAACGAAGGTCGCACTGCCCATGAATTCTTCACCCCGGACGGCGTGAAGATGGTGGGTCACAACCGGTTTGAAGGGCGTGAAGAGATTCGACGATTCTATGAGTGGCGTGCGCGTCAAGGCGGCGCGACAGCAGTGCGTCAGCTAGGGATTAGCGGCGTGAAGGCAGTGCGTCACCTGATCACCAATCTGTATGTAGCGTCGAGCAGCGAGTGCTGTGCGACTGTGCTGGGCATAGTCAGTTTCTATGGTGGTGTAACCTATCCATCGAAGCGTCGATCGACCCCCCCAATGATGGTGGCGGATCTGATCAATGAGTGTGTTCTGAGCAAAGACAACGCGTGGCGATTCAAATCACACACACTCCGGCCGATATTCATGGGTAACGAAACGCCTCCGTCGATGGTGATCGATCCCCATTTCCTGGAGCAGACGTGAGTGAACCGCTGGATCATCACGGCAATCTCGCTTTCTACTTTGGTATGGGTGGCTTTGCCGGAGGCGTCTCGCTCTTGATGGTTTTTAGGATGTCTTGTGCACGAGCTATGCCCGTGTTCTTTTCGGTCGCGCTCAAGTCATGAAATGTTGCATCTCGATCACGACTTGCAAAAGCGCTACCCTCCAAGGTCGCCACTTCCGACCAGGCGTAAGCCTCCTTCTGGTCGGCAGGCATTCCAAGGCCATCACGATACATTTGACCAAGCAACATCGCGG
>JBBWZU010000340.1:0-2525 GCA_039649225.1 Hyphomicrobiales bacterium
GTCTCGATGATGGCGAAGCGGCAACTGCCCTGCTTGAGAATCTCGGCGGCGGTCGGGCCGTCGACGAGGCGGGTGCGCGTGCCGGCGAGAAAAACCAGGCTCGGCTCGTGATAGCCGGCCGCCGCCACTACCGGATTGGCGCAGGCCGGGTCGTTGACCATCTCGGCCAGCTGCCGGCTCGGGAAGACCGGCCGCAGCAGCGGCACCGCGACGCCGAGCACCGCGACGATCATCAGCACGGCGGCAGCGGCCGCGCGCACGAACGAGCGTTCCGCGCCTTCGACATCGTAGAGACGCCAGGCATAGAAGCCGAAGATCGCGGCACCGGCCGCGAACGGCCAGGCGATCCAGCCGAACTGCCCGCGCAGATAGATCAGCAGGCCGATCCCGAGCACCGGCAGTAGCGCCGCGAAGACCGGCCACATCACGGTGGTGCGCACCAGATGCGGATTGTTCGACAGATCGCGCCGTTCGATCTCGCGCGCGATCAGGATCGCGATCGCCGGATAGAGCGGCAGCACGTAGTGCGGCAGCTTGGTGACGACGAGCTCGAACACGATCCAGGTCGGCACCAGCCAGGCGAGCAGGAAGCGCGTCGCGGCATCGCGCCGATGACGCCAGACCGCGGGCGCCGCAACCGCCGCCAATGGCGCTGCCGGCCAGAAGGTCAGCCAGAACAGCACGAGGTAATAGCCGGGCGGCGCGCCGTGGGTTTCCTGGCCCTTGAAGATCTTGCTCAACAGGTCCTGGCCGACCGAATCCTGCAAAAAGGCCTCTCCGGCCTTGTCGAGGATGGCGACGAACCAGGGCATGACCAGCAGGATCACCCACAGGACGCCGACCAGCGGGCGTAATCTTAAGGTCCAGCGTCCCGAGCGGTCCGCGATCGAGACAGCAAGCGCCGCAACGCCGACGACCATCAGGATCAGCGGGCCCTTGATCAAAATTCCCGCCGCGATCGCGCTCCACAAGATCGCCGCGTGACTCCAGGGGACGTCGCGCTGATCGCCCTGGCGCAAATAGGCGCGCGCCATCACGCCCATGGCGGCAACGCAACACAGCAGCAGCATCGCATCGGTCTTGGCGAGCCGCGCCTCGATGTTGAGCAGCAGGCAGGTCGCGATCATCAATCCGGCCAGAAAAGAGGAACGGCGCGGCATGAAGGCGAGCGCGGTCCAGTAGGTCAGCAGCACCGCGCCGATCGCACCGATCAGCGATGGCACGCGATACAGCCAGATCGTTGTGCGCGCCTCAGATACGCCGAGGCTTTCCGCGGTCTTCACCACGGCCGCCTGCAACCAATAGATGCCGACCGGCGTCTTGTAACGCACCTCATCCTGAAAGCGGATGTCGATGTAGTCGCCCGCCTCCAGCATCTGCTTGGTGGCCTGGGCAAACCGCGCTTCGTCGCGATCCACGGGGGGAATGTTGAAGAATCCGGGCAGGAACGACAGCAAAGACACGAACACGAGCAGCAACATCGCGCGCGCATGCGACGCGGTGGCCACACCGAGCACCGCGCTGAGGTCGTTGGGAATGGAAGGTCGCGCGAAGCGCTCGCTCATGTCCGGCCCGTCAGATTCCGGGCGGACACTAGAGGAAACTGACGGGTTCGCAAAGCGAGGCCAAAGCGACGCTAAGTCACGCAAATCCCTTGGCTATTACTCGATCCGCACCACCACGCTGTCGGCAACGCCGCGCGCATCCATTACGGTCAGCCGCGCAAAGCCGGGGCCGTCGGGCGTGAAGAACAGCGTGCGGCTTCCGCTCTGGGCCGGCCGCGGCACGCCATTGACCAGCAGGGTCAGCGGCTGCACCCCGCCGGCGATCTTCAGCGCCATCTCGGATTGCCCGTCGGAGGCGCGTTCCAGCCGCGCGCCATTCTGCGGGAACATGATGCGCGGGGCAGCATCGACGCTCGGCGCCGCATAGCCGGCCGGCTTGAAGCGCTGCAGCGGCGGCGGCAGGCGATTATTGGTGGCGAAGATGGCGCCCTTCGGCGCCTTGGGCAGCGCCGCCGTCAGGCCGCCGAGACGTGCGAAGGCATCGAACAAGATCGGCGCCGCCGCGATACGCCCAGCCAATCCCGTGACCGGCGCGCCATCCGGCCGGCCGACCCAGACGCCGACTGTACGCTTGCCGTCAAACCCGACCGACCAGGCATCGCGATAGCCGTAGCTGGTGCCGGTCTTGAACGCGATGCGCCCGCCGACCGCATTCTCCGGCGGCGGTGTCCCGATCAGCACATTACCGATATACCAGGCGGCCACCGGATCGATCAGGCGGCGCGGCGCCTCTTGTCGCAGCGCCTCGCGACGTTCGACCAGCGGGATCGTGTTGCCGCCGCGCGCAAGGCCACCGTAGAGCATCGTCAAATCGGAAAGCGTGACGCCGACGCCGCCGAGACCCATCGCCAGACCCGGCACCTCGCCTTTCGGCAGTTGCAGCTTTACGCCCGCATCGGCGATGCGCGCGGTCAGCCGGTGCGCGTGGATCGCGTCGAGCAGGATCACGGCCGGCACGTT
>JBBWZU010000421.1:0-4126 GCA_039649225.1 Hyphomicrobiales bacterium
GCACCGTAATCGATCCCTTGGTGCCGGCGATGATGAAGGCATTTTCGATGTCGTGCGGCCGGTTCGGGTTCTCGCCTGAGCCCCATTCCCATGACCATGGTGCCGAGACCGTGTCGGAAACAAGCAACGTCCCAAGCGCGCCATTCTCGAAGTGCAGCACCGCGGCGGCCGTATCCTCGACCTGGAACTTGCGCGTTTCATTCGACGCGGCTGCGCTGACCGCCTCGATGTCTCCGCACAGCATGCGCAGACAGTCGATATCATGAATAGCGTTTATCAGAATCGGGCCGCCGCCGGCTTCGCGCCGCCATGTGACGTTGAAGTAGTCCGTCGGCTTGTGACTGAGCCAGAGCCCATTCGCGGCGACCACGCGCCCGATACCGCCGCCCGAAATGACCTCGGCGGCCTTGCGCATGATCGGATTATGGCGGCGGTGATGGCCGGTCAGGATCGCGACACCGGCCTTCTCGCCGGCCTCGACCAGTTCGAGCGCTTCGGCAACCGAGTCCGCGATCGGCTTCTCGACGATGATCGGAATCTTGCGCGCGATACAGGCGAGGCCGACTTTGACGTGAAGCTGATTTGGCACCGCCACGATGGCCCCATCCGGCTTCACGCGATCGAGCATCTCCTCAATCCCGGCATAGACCGGATAACCGAGCGCCTCGCCTTCCCGCGCGGCCGCGGGCGACGGATCGGCGACCGCCGCCAGCGTATAGTCGGCATGGCCGGAACGAAGAACGCCGATGTGCGTGCGGCCGATGAGGCCTGCACCGATCACGGCGATGCGCACTTGCGCCATATCGCGCCTCCGTTACGCATGGAAGTGCGACGCCGCCATCACGGCCGGATCGCGCGGAATGTGCGGGGCGACCTTCATGCGCGCGAGCACATCACGGCGCACGTCGATGCCGGGCGCGACTTCCGTCAAGACGAGGCCCTGCTCGGTCAGCCGGAATACGGCCCGTTCCGTGACATAGACGACCTCCTGCCCGCGCCGCATCGCCTCGCGGCCCGAATAGGTGATCTGCTCGACATTCTCGACCAGCTTGACGACTTCGCCATGCCGCGCGATCTGCAAGCGGCCGCCCCCGATCTCGAGCTCGGTGCCTTTGGCATCGAACGTGCCGCAGAACACAACCTTTTTGGCATTTTGCGCGATATCGATGAAACCGCCGGGGCCGACGGTGACGCCACCGAGCTTGGAGACGTTCACGTTGCCAACCTGATCGATCTCGCCAAAGCCGAGAAATGCGATATCCAATCCGCCGCCCGAATAGAAGTCGAACTGTGATGGCCCATCGATCATCGCGGTCGCATTGCGCGCATAGCCGAACAGCGTTCCCTCGAGGAGCTCTCCCCCATAAGTGCCGTGCTCGATCGTTTGATAGTATCGATCAAGATGCCCGCGCTCGGCGATGAGCTTCGCGACACCGTCCGGAATGCCAAAGCCATAGTTCAATACCGCACCGTCGACGAGCTCGTCGGCAGCACGTCGCGCGATCAGCTGGCGAACCGTGAAGGGCTGAGGCGTTGTCGGCGTCGGCGGCCCCTTGATCTCGCCGGACATTGTCGGATCGTAAACGACGTCGTAGCCCATCGATTGCAGCGGATCGACCACCACGGCATCGACGATCGCACCCGGCACGCGGACCGAACGCGCCGGCAGCGCGCCGGCATCGACGGCTGTGCGGACCTGCGCGATGACTTTGCCGCCCGAATTGTGCGCGGCAAGCGCGGCCGCATAGATATCGAGGTTGGCCGACTCCTGATCGAGGCTGATGTTGCCATGCGCGTCGGCGAATGAGCCGCGGATCACCGCGACGTTCACCGGAAACGCGCGGTAGCGCAAAAGCTCGCAGCCATCGATGGTCGCGACCTCGATCAGGTCCTCCTTGGCGGCCTTGTTCATGCGACCGCCCTCGACGCGCGGATCGACGAAGGTGCCGAGGCCGACATGCGTGAACAGGCCGGGCCGGCCGGCGCCGATCTCGCGAAACAGCTGCATCGCGACGCCGCCGGGAAACACGTAGGCCTCGATCTTCTCGTCCTTGGCAAGCTGCTGCATGCGTGGTGACCACACCCAGTGGCCACCGATCACGCGCTTCACCATTCCCTCGTGAGCGAAGCGGTTCATGCCGCGCGTCTTGCGATCGCCGATGCCGAGAGAATGGATCACGGTCAGGCGGCGCGGATGGCCGGTCTCGAGGAACCGCTTCTCGATTGCCTCGTGCAGGCAGGCCGCCTCGCAGAGCCCGCCGCCGCCACCGATCAGCGCCACCGTGTCGCCGTCGGCGAGGAGCGCCGCCGCGGCCGCGGCCGTCATGAACTTGTTGATCGCCATGCCGTCATTCCCTCAGATGACGTCGGCAAAGCGCGCGGCGCCGTGCTTCAGCATTGCGCGGGCGATGACCGTGCGATGGATTTCCGACGTGCCGTCGAAGATGCGGAAGATGCGCGCGTCGCGATAGAAGCGCTCGATCGGCAGGTCCTTGCAGTACCCCATGCCACCGAACACCTGCACGGCGCGGTCGGCGACGCGTCCGAGCATCTCGGCGGCGTAGACCTTCACCATCGATATGCGCTCGCGCGCATCGCGGCCCTGATCGATCTCCGCTGCGGCCTGAAGAACGAGCAGCCGCGCCGCGTTGATCTCGATCGCGCTGTCGGCGAGCAACTGCTGAATGAGCTGGTTCTCGCCGATCGGCTTGCCGAACTGGCGACGCTCGCGCGCATAGTCGGTCATCATATCTAGAATGCGCGTCGCCTTGCCGACCGCGCGCGATCCGATCTGCGCGAGGCGAATGCGGCCAAGCGTCTCAAACGCGTGAATGAGCCCGCGCCCTTCCTGGCCGAGCAGATGCTCGGGCCCAAGCCGCACATTGTCGAAGAAGAGTTCGACATGGCTCGTTCCCGCAAGGCCCATCATCGGCTGGTCGCGCCCCACCGTGAAGCCGGGCATGCCCTTGTCGAGGATGAAGAGCGAGATGCCTTTCGCGCCCGCAGCGGGATCAGTCACGGCGGAGACCACGAAAAAATCCGAAAACAGGCCGTCGCTGATGAAGATCTTCTGTCCGCTCAAGCGCCAGCCGTCACCATCGCGCAAAGCGCGGCTCTTGATTCCCGCAGCGTCCGAGCCTGCTTCCGGCTCGGTGAAGCAGACGCAGAACACGCGCTCGCCGCGCACCGCGGGCTCGAGCCAGCGCGCGCGCTGGTGCTTGTCCGCGAGCAGCAACACCTCATAGACATTGCCGAACGCGCGGCGGATCAGAATATCGCTCGTATGCCCGAACTGTTCCTCGGCCAGACACGTGTCGACCGCCGAGAGGCCGCCGCCGCCGTACTCCGCCGGAATATTGACGGCGTAGAGGCCGAGCGCTTTCGACTTCTCGAAGATGTCGCGCGCCTTGGCCGGATCAAGCTGACGTGTCTGTTCCAGCTCCCGCTCGAGCGGGATCAATTCGGCACGCACGAAACGCCGCGCGGTCTCGACCAGCCGCCTCTGTTCCTCGGTCAATGCGAAATCCATTGTCTTAAGCCTCTCCACGGTCATCGGTTGGTCAGTAGAGGCCGGGCGTGCCGCCGCCATCGACCGCGATCGCGGTGCCCTGAATGTGACGCGCGCGCTCGCCGGCGAGGAACACGGCCAGTTCAGCCACGTCCTCCGGCCGGCCGAGCCGGCGAATGCCTTCCTTGGCGATCGCATTTTTGCGCGCCTCCTCCACGGTGATGCCGGTTGCGGCGGCGCGCTGCTCGAACAACGTCTCGACGCGCTCGGTTTCCGTCAGGCCCGGCAATATCGCGTTGACGTTCACGCCATCGCGCTTGCCAAGGCCGGAGAGGCCCTTTGTGAAGTTCGCCATCGCGGCATTGACCGAGCCTCCGACCAAAAATTCCGGATCAGGCGTGCGTGCCGCGCCGCCGATGATATTGACGACGACACCCTGTGCGGTGCGCAGCATCGGCCAGAACAGGCGGCAGAGGCGCACGCAGGCGAAGAACTTCAGATCGAAGCCGTCTTGCCACTGCTCGTCGGGCTGGGTGAGGAACGCGCCCGCGCGCGTTGCGCCTGCCGAATTGACCAGGACGTCGCAACGGCCGAAATGACCCGCGACGGCGGCGTGCA
>JBBWZU010000685.1:0-5882 GCA_039649225.1 Hyphomicrobiales bacterium
GCGGCGGTGAGCAGCGCGCTGTCATAGGCGATCTTGCCCATCTCGCGCCACGAGACGTTGCGATAGTAGAGCTTGGCGGCCAGGAACGCATAGCCGGCCACGACGGCGCCGGCCTCGGTCGCCGTGATGATGCCCATGATGAAGCCGGCCAAAATCACGAACGGCACCACCATCGGGACGGCGGCGTGCAGCGACGCGTGGCCGAGGCGTTTCAGGCTCGGCCTGGAATCGACCGGCCAGTCGTTCTGCCGCGCGCGAATGTACACCACCGCCATCAGGCAGAACATGATCACCATCGCCGGAATGAAGCCGGCGACGAATAGCGCGACCGCCGACGTATTGGTGACCTGCGCGATCACGATCATGAAGATCGCCGGCGGCACCAGCATGCCCATCGCGGTGCCGGCCGCGATCAATGACGCGCTGTCGCGCCGGTCGTAGCCCGCTTTGGTGAGCGGCGGCATCAGCGCCGAGCCGAGCGCCGAGACCTCGGCCATTTTCGAGCCGCAGATATCTGAGAAGAAATACGCCACCACGATCACCGACATGCCGAGCCCGCCGCGCACCCAGCCGATCAGCGCACGCGCGAGCTCGACCAGCGCGTGGCTCATGCCGCAGCGCTCCATCAGGTTGCCGGCGAACACGAAGGCGGGGATTGCGAGCAGCACCCAGCTTTGCGATCCCGACACCAGCGCCGAGGCGAGCTGCTGCATCGGATAGCCGCCAAGCCACAGGCCCGCGATGCCCGCGACGCCGAGCGCGAACACGATCGGCATCGAGAGCAGGATCAGCCCGACGAAGATGACCAGAACGGCAAGAAGCATCATGAGGGGCGGTGTTCCGGTTGGTGCAACGGATCGTCCTGCGGGGGCTCCGACACCATCATGGCGAAGCCGTAGACGGCGATCAGGACGCCGCCGGCCACCGCGGAGGCGTAGAGCCAGGCCAGGTTGATCTCGAGGCCGGGCGTTGCGAGCGTGCGATTGAACAGGACGAGCTTGTAGCCGTAATAGGCCGTGAGGCATCCGACGCCGACGATCAGCGCGTGATTAAAGCGGTGGATCCAGAGCTGCGCCGTCTGCGGCAGGCGATGCACGAACACCGCGAGCGTGAAATGCGAGCGGGTCTGGATGCCGACCGCCGCGCCGATCAAGGTCAGCCAGGCGAGCGACATTTCTCCCACTTCCTCCACCCAGGTGAACGGCACCGGATCGACGTCGAGCCAGTCGGTGATCGCGCCGACGAAGTAGCGCAGGACCACGCCGATCAGCAGATTGATGATCGCCAGAACGATCAGCGCCGTGACGATGAATTTTGGAATGTCGGAGAGACGTTTGAGCATGAACAGCGTACTCGGTGCGCTCCCTCTCCCCGTTGGGGAGAGGGCTGGGGTGAGGGGAGCTCGCTTGGTACGGGTGTTGGCAGCGAAGAAATGACCCCCACCCGGTTCGCTTCGCGAACCGACCTCACCTTTTTAGGGAGAGGTACAGGCGCGTGGCTGGCCTTAAACCTTAAAACCTTCGATCTCGTCCCACAGCGCGCCATATTGGCTCTTGTAGGCCGGCCAGATCTTCTGCTGCGCAACTTTTCGGAATTCCTCGACCTTGGCCTCGACCACCGTCATGCCGAACGGCTCGAGTTCCGACTTCGCCTTGGCGAAATTGTCGACCGACTCGGTCGCGTCGCGGATCCGGGTCTGGGTCTCGCGCGAGACATCCAGCAGCAGCTTCTGCTGATCGGGCGTGAGGGAGCTCCAGGCTTCCAGATTCATCACCACGTTGGTCGGGCCGTAATTGTGATAGGTCATCGAGGCGTATTTCGACACCTCGTAGACCTTCAGCGCCTTCATGTTAACGATCGGCAGGTCGCCGCCGTCGATCACGCCCTGCTTGGCGGCGGTGATGACCTCGCCCCAGCCCATCGGCACGGCGTTGCCGCCGAGGCCGTTGATGGTGTCGCCGAACACCTTGGCCTGCTGCACGCGGATCTTGGCGCCGCGCAGATCCTTCGGCTCGACGATCGGCTTTTTCGAGGTCCAGAAATGGCGGAAGCCGAAGTCATAGAAGCACAGCACCTTGAGCTTGTACTTGTCCTGGAATTCCTTATCGAGCTTGTCGCCGATCCGCCCGTTGAACATCGCGTAGGCGGCCGCATAGTCCTTCACCAGATAGGGCACCAGGAACGCGCCCATTTCGGGAAATACCGTGGCGGCGGCGCCCGACGGGCTGCCGATCGCGATCGAGCCGGACTTCACGGCGTTCATGACTTCCAGCTCTTGCGGGATCAGCGTCTTGCCGAAGAACTGCATGTCGATCGCGCCCTTGGAGCGCGCATTGACCTCCTTGGCCATCCACTCGAAATTGACCGCGGCCGATTCCGGCGCCGCGTTGACGTGCGCGAAGACCAGCTTCTTCGGGGCGGTTTGCGCGAAGGCGGGCGCGCGGCCGGTTGCCAAAATGCCGGCCATGCCGGCGCCGGCACGCAGCAGCGAGCGGCGGTTGAGCGCGACTGTGCTCGTTCGAGCGGTCATGTGTTTCCTCCAAGGCTGGCTTTTTTGTATTCGGCGTCGCGGCCGGGCAACGGTGACCGGCCAGCTTGGCCCTCAGCTTACAGCATGGCGGACGCCTTGCTAGTGGCTGGGGCGAGGTTTCGCGTGAGGAAATGTTGGGCGGGTACGCTCAGCTCCGCGGCCATTGGCCGGTTGAATGGAAGATCAGGTGCCCCTTGAGGCCTTTGACCGGATCGTCGTTTGCGTTGCGCACATCGTCGATCACCCAGCGCCCGGCCTGGCGGATGAAATGAAAGCGGATGATGTTCTCGTCCGGCGAATTGCGCGTCCATGGGGTCTTGGCCGCGATGGTGGCCTTGAGCTCGACGCGCTGGTCGTCCTGGCGCGCGATCTCCAAAGTGTAGCTGCCGACCTCGAGCCCTTGCGAATTGGTCGTGACGTCCCAATCGATCGGGCCGGCCTCCTTGCCGGTCGGGTTCGCCTTTTTGTCGGCTCGCGCCCACAGGCCGATCAGTTCCCGGGACAGATACTTGCGCCGCTCGGCGACATTCAGCCCGAAGGCCGCGCCGTAAATCTCCTCGCGCTTGGGATTGTAGATCTCGGCGACGATGGTCGCCGGATCGCGCGCCGGCTTCGGCGCGGCGAAAGAGATGGCCGGGACAACCGCCGCCAGACCCGAGAGAAGAAAGCGCCGCGTGATCATTCGCGCTCCAATGCAAGAACGCGCCCGTTTTTGGGCGCGCTCTTGGGTCCACCGCATCTCAAGTCATTGTTAGTGTCGCACGATGGCAATCCGGTTCATGCCGCTGATCACTTGCAGTGCTGCGATTTGAGCATGGCGGCAAGCGCGAGCGCATTCCCGGTTGCGGCGCCCAACGCGGTGTTATCGTAGATGCACCAGACGGAGGCTTGCGCCTGAGCGCCCGCGACCTGCCGGGCATGGTGGATGATCTGATTTTCGCTGTAATCCGAATAGTAGACGCGCGGCGCGCCGTGCAGGCGAAAATACGCGATCTCATCATGGCCGCCTGGCTCGGCGGCGGCCGGCATGATTGTGGGATCCGCAGCCACGCGGCTGACGCGAAAGCCGCCGAACAGGTCTTCGGCCTGCGCCGTGAACCAGGTCGGATGGCGCGGCTCGCAAACGACGCTGCCGTCATGGCGCTCACGCAGCATCGTGAAGAACGCTAGCGCGCTCGCGGCATCGAATGCGAAGTTTGGCGGAAGCTGAAACAGCAGGACCCCAAGCTTGCTGCCGAGCCCGCCGGTCTGCGCGAGAAAGGCATCGAGTGCGTCGTTCGCGTCGATCAACCGGCGCTCATGCGTGATCTCCCGCGGCGCCTTGACGGCAAAGCGGAAGTCCGCGGGCACGCTCGCGGCCCAGCGCTGATAGGTTGTCGTGCGATGCGGACGGTAAAACGACGTGTTGATCTCGACTGCGTTGAAGCGCTGCGCGTAGCGCTCGAGATGGCTTCCGCCGGCCGGAAACGCCGCCGCATGCTGTTTCGGGATCGACCAGCCGGCGGTGCCGATGCGAAGCGTCAGCATTGTCCCGCCCGTTCGGCCGCCTGCGCACATTCGCGGCGTCAATGCGGCGCGGCACGTTTGGTTCGGCCGGGGCCACGCCACCAACGCAGGACGCAAGGGCCGGGTTCTACAATCACTGGCATTAACGTCCCGTTGCGGTAGTATCGTGCCGTCCGATTTCGCAGGGAGGAAATTCAATGACCACACCCATCACCGACCCATCATGGCAAAACGCGCCGCCGCTGGTGCGGATCGCGGCCTCGCAGCAGGGCGGCACGCGCGGCGCGCAGATCTGGGGCATCACCGAGCAATACACGCTGATCACCAATTTTCAGGAGACGCCGGGCGGCACGTGGTCTGGATGGTCGCCGATGGGATCGGGGCCGGTGCAGGCCGGCGTGCAGGAGATCGCGGCCGCGCAGCAAAACGACGGGCGTGTCGAGCTTTGGGCGACCGACAATGACGAGCAACTCTGGACCATGTGGCAGACGACG
The DNA here is from genome assembly GCA_039649225.1 of Hyphomicrobiales bacterium. Lineage (GTDB taxonomy): Bacteria > Pseudomonadota > Alphaproteobacteria > Rhizobiales > Xanthobacteraceae > PALSA-894. The sequence goes on from JBBWZU010000685.1 coordinate 4,531, forward strand.
CCCGGCGGCTACTGGAGCGGCTGGGCTGGGCCGAACTGGAACGGCGCGCCGATTTTGACCGTGATCGCGGCCGCGCAACAGGGTGGCGCGCGCGGCGCGCAACTGTGGGGCATCACCGACGAGGACGTGCTCATCACCTGCTTTCAGCAAACCCCGGGCGGCGGCTGGAGCCCGTGGCTACCGGGCGGCTTCCTCGATGCGCCGCCGGCAGTTGCCGTCACCGCCGCGCAGCAGAACAATGGCTGCGTCCAGATCTGGATGCTGGACCAGGACCAGCAGCTGATGAGCGCGTCGCAGACCTCCCCGGGCGGCGACTGGACCGGCTGGTCCGATCTGAACTGGAACGACGCGCCTTTGCTGACCGAGATCGCGGCCTGCCAGCAGGGCGGCACGCGCGGCGCGCAGCTCTGGGGCATCGACCAGAACGAGGCGCTGTGGAGTACGTTTCAGGAAACGCCGGGCGGTCCGTGGAGCGCGTGGGACGGGCCCAATTGGCTTGGCGCGACGTCGCTCGTACAGATCACGGCCGCGCAGCAGAACAACGGCTGCGTCCAGCTCTGGGGCATCGACACAAATCTGGCAGTCAAGACGACGGCGCAGACCTCGCCCGGCGGAGACTGGACCGGCTGGTCGCCGTGACGGCGGCGCGCGTAGGCGCGATAGCGTGTAAGGTGCATCGAGACGCCGGCGAGGAAAACGCCTTGCCGGCCGTGCGACGCATCACGGACTGGATACGCTCATGGACAATGTCAAAGGCCCGAACATCAAGAAGCGGCCGAAGTGCAAGAACTGCGAAGGCAAGGGCCTCTTGAAGAAGGGCGACAAGGTCGTCAAATGCCAGCGCTGCGGTGGCACCGGGATGCGGTGAGGCGCGCGCAGTCAGCAGAGCCGGTTCAAACCCGCGTCACGTGCGCCGAGACGGCGAGCCAGCGGCCGTCGCGCTTCGCCCACACGTCCGTGTAGCGGCCGCCTCCTGCGCGGTCGTCGATCGTGTAGGCGGTGCGAGCATGGATAATGGCGAGGTCGTCCATGATACGGATCAGGACATCCACGGCCTTGAGGTTTTTGATCGTGATCGGCTGCCCGGTCTGTTCAAGGAAGCTCGCCCGGTCGACCAGCGTGCCGTCCGGATTGGTGCAATAAAATTCCGGCGCGAGGATTTCGTCGAAGCGTTTCACGTCGCAGTGCTGAACCGAATTGATGTAGTCGGTGTTGAGCGCCGCGAGGATGTCGTGATCAGATTGCGTGTCTGTGGTCATGATGGGTTTCCGGTGCGCGTTTCGACTCAAACGTAGCCGGCAGGGTGCGAGGCGAATAGCGCCGACGTTTCGACCGCGGCCGAAGCGATGCGA
>JBBWZU010000476.1:0-3525 GCA_039649225.1 Hyphomicrobiales bacterium
GTTTTGAGCGCTTGACCCTGTTCCGGGCACACCCTACACACCCGGCCATGGGAGCGCGTAGCTCAGTCGGTAGAGCATCTGACTTTTAATCAGAGGGTCCCGGGTTCGAGTCCCGGCGCGCTCACCATATTTTCCCTCTGAAATCAGAGACTTGGCGCATCTGTTTGAACTGATTTCGGCACCGGTCCGGCATTATGGCCGTGCGGAGAAGGCTGCGGCGTTCATCCGTGACGCCGCATGCTTCGTCAATGCAGCAGAAAGCGACCGCGGTCGCCATACGGCGATACGTCGATCGCGCCATCGTCATTCTGCATGCACTGCATGACGGTCGCGGCGAAGTGACGGGAACCCCAGGTGGGAAGTTCGCTTGCCGCTTCGACCAGCGCCAGGCGCTTTTCGTCGGCGATGATGTCCGAGTCCGTGGGCTTGCGGCGGTTGTCAGCCATAGCACGTCCTCCAAGAACTGTTTGAAGCATGCCCGATAGCACAGGGGGCCGGTCACCACATCGGGACTACCGCGTAGTCACTAATACTGTGACGAAACGTTCGGCGCGCAAAATAGCAGCGGATGGCCGCATCGACCCGCCTTGCCAGCGTAGCCGGCGGCTTCCTATGGTCATCGCAGGGAAATACGCGGGTTAACTCGCCCGCTCAGCGATTGAACAATGGCCGATGTCCGTCTTGCCGGCGTCACGAAAAACTGGGGCGCCGCCGCCGCGGTCGAAGACGTCAGTTTTTCTGCGCCCGCCGGCCATCTGGTGGCGCTGCTGGGGCCGTCCGGCTGCGGCAAGTCGACGACGTTGCGGCTGATCGCGGGTCTCGAGACCGCCAGCACCGGCACGATCACCATTGGAACCCGTGAAGTCACCGCGCTGCCGCCGGCCCGGCGCGGCGTGTCGATGGTGTTCCAGAGCTACGCGCTGTTCCCGCATCTGTCGGTTGCCGAAAATATTCTGTTCGGTCTGAAAGTCCGCAACGTGCCCAGGGGCGAGCGCGATGCGCGGCTCAAACGCACTTGCGGCATCCTCGGGCTCGAGACGCTGCTCGACCGCAAGCCCTCGCAGCTGTCTGGCGGTCAGCAGCAACGCGTGGCGCTCGGCCGGGCCATCGTGGCAGAGACGCAGGTGTGCCTGATGGACGAGCCGCTGTCCAACCTCGATGCGCAGCTGCGCGTCGAGATGCGGCGTGAGATCCGCTCGCTGCAACAGCGGCTCGGCATGACGATGCTGTATGTGACGCACGACCAGGTCGAGGCGATGACCATGGCGGATCAGGTGGTGCTGATGCGCAATGGCCGCATCGAGCAGGACGCCGCCCCCGCCGCGCTATATGAGCGGCCCGCCACGATCTTCGCGGCGCGTTTCGTCGGCACGCCGCCGATGAACGTGCTGCCGGCTTCACTCATTCCGGCCAGCGCGCACTGGGCATGGGAGGCGATTCCAGCGGGCCGCGAGATCGACCAGCTCGCGATCGGGATCCGTCCCGAGGCTGCGCGTCTTGTCGAGAACGGACTGCCCGCGACGGTGGCGGCGGTTGAATATCTCGGCGCCGACACGCTGATCGATACGCGCGTTGCGGATCAGTCCTTCATCGTGCGCCTGCCCGGCCGCGCGAGCGCCGCGGTCGGCTCGACGGTGCATATCGCCTGGGAGCCGGCGATGGCGCACTGGTTCGATCTGTCGTCGCAATGTCGCATCGATCGATAAAACAAAGCTGCAGCAACAGGGGAGCACATCATGCATCCAAACAAACTTGACCGGCGCCAATTTCTCGCCGGCACCGCGGCGCTGGCCGGCACGGCAGTCGCGAGCCCCGCGCTCGCGCAAGGCGCGACCGAAGTCTCGTTCTTCTACCCGATCGCGGTCGGCGGCCCGATCACCAAGATCATCGACGGCTATGCGGCCGAATTCGAGAAGGCCAATCCGTCGATCAAGGTGAAGCCGATCTATTCGGGCACTTATCAGGAAAGCATCACCAAGGCGCTGACCGCGCACAAGAGCGGCACGCCGCCGGTCATCTCGGTGCTGCTCTCGACCGACATGTTCACGCTGATCGACGAGGAAGCGATCGTGCCGGTCGATCCGTTCCTCAAGACCGACGACGACAAGAAATGGCTGGCCAGCTTCTTTCCGGGTTTCATGGAAAACAGCCAGACCGGCGGCAAGGTCTGGGGCGTGCCGTTCCAGCGCTCCACCATCGTGCTCTACTACAACAAGGAGATGTTCCGGGACGCCGGGCTTGATCCCGAGAAGCCGCCGGCCACCTGGGAGGAGCAGGCCGCCTTCGCCGAAAAACTCACCAAACGCGACGGCGCAAATGTCACCCAATGGGGCGTGCAGATTCCATCCTCGGGCTTTCCCTATTGGCTGTTCCAGGCCCTGGTCATCGAGGCGGGCGCGACGCTGGCAAACCCGGAAGGCGACCGCACCTTCTACGACAAGCCCGAAGTGATCGAGGCGCTGCGGTACTGGGTCGACCTCTCCGGCAAGCACAAGGCTCAACCGCCCGGCATCATCGAATGGGGCACGACGCCGAAGGACTTCTTCGAGCGCAAGGTCGCCATGATGTGGACCACCACCGGCAACCTCACGAACGTGCGCACCAACGCCAAGTTTCCGTTCGGCGTCGCGATGCTCCCGGCGCACAAGCGGCGCGGCAGCCCGACCGGCGGCGGCAACTTCTATATCTCCAAAAAGGCGAGCGCGGCCGAGCAGCAGGCGGCGTTCCAGTTCATCAAATGGATCACGGCGCCCGAGCGCGCCGCGCAATGGAGCATCGACACCGGCTATGTGGCGGTGCGCCCCGACGCCTACGATACCGACGCGATGAAGAAGTACCTCGCCGACTTCCCGCCGGCGGCGGTCGCGCGCGACCAGCTCAAATTCGCCGCGGCGGAACTCTCCACCCACGAGAACCAGCGCGTCACCAAGGCACTCAATGACGGCCTGCAGGCCGCGCTTACCGGCACGAAAACACCGGAGCAGGCCATGAAGGACGCGCAAGTGGAGGCGGAGCGGATTTTGAAGTCGTATCGGTAGTCGCGTTGAGCACGACGGGCGCCACGGGCTCCCACCTCTGCCCACCGGGGAGAGGTCGCGAGCAAAGCGAGCGGGTGAGGGGGTGCCGACTTTACCATCGACGCCGTAACCCCTCACCCGCCTGCGCTTCGCGCAGTCGACCTCTCCCTAAGGGAGAGGTGAAGCTACACCACGTGATTGACCAGCTTGGCCTCACCCCGCCAGAGCCGGCCGAGGTTCTCCACCAGCAGGTCGATGACGTTCTCCTCATAACGCTGCGTCTCGCCGGCGGTATGCGGCGTGATCAGCGCGTTCTCCAGCGTCCACAGCGGCGAGGAGGCAGGCAGCGGTTCCTCGACCGTGCAGTCGATGCCGGCGGCGGCGATGCGCTTGTCGGTGAGCGCGGCGATCAGCGCCGCCTCGTCGACCACCTTGCCGCGCGCCACGTTGATCAGAAGCGCGGACGGCTTCATCGCGGCGAACGCCTGCGCATTGATGAGGCCCTGAG
>JBBWZU010000490.1:0-5173 GCA_039649225.1 Hyphomicrobiales bacterium
CAGGCGCTCGTCAACGTCATCATTCCCAACTGACTCAACTGAAGCGGAGTTAACAGTCCCATGCGGATCGACGCGTATACCCACTTTTTTCCGGCGAAATATTTCGCGAACCTGCTCGATAGCAAAGTGCCGGACATCGGCAAGCGCGTGCGCGAAGTACCGGCGATCCATGATCTCGATACCCGCCGCAAGGTCGTCGATTCATTTCCGGATTACCGGCAGATCATCTGCGTCGCGCTCCCGCCGATCTCCAGCTACACGGGCCCCGACAAGGCCGAGGATGTCGCGCGCATGGCCAATGATGGCCTAAAAGAGCTGTGCGACAAGTATCCCGACCAGTTCGCCGGCTTCGTCGCGGAAGTGCCGCTGACTGCGCCGGATGCCGGCGCGCGCGAGGCTGAGCGCGCCATCAAGGAGCTTGGCGCCTGTGGCGTGCAGATCGTCACCAACGTCAACGGCAAGCCGCTCGACCTGCCCGAGTTCGAGCCGTTCTTTGCCAAGATGAATCAGCTCAAGATGCCGGTTTGGGTGCATCCGACCCGCACCGCCAAGACGCCCGACTACGACACCGAGAAGAAGTCGCTCTACGAAATCTGGTGGACGCTCGGCTGGTCGTACGAGACCGCAGCCTTCATGTCGCGCATGGTGTTCTCTAAGACGCTCGACAAATATCCAGACCTGAAGATCATCGTGCACCACTTCGGTGGCATCGTGCCGATGCTGGAAGGCCGCATCGGCCCCGGCTGGGATCAGCTCGGCGCCCGCACCTCGGATGAGGATTACGTCAGCTTGCGCAAGTCACTGAAGAAGCGCCCGCTGGATTACTTCAAGCAGGATTTCTTCGCCGACACCGCCGTGTTCGGCGGCGAGGGCGCGACCATCGCGGGCAAGATGTTTTATCCGCTGGAGAAGATCGTGTTCGCCTCCGACTGCCCGTTCGACCCCGAAAAGGGGCCGATGTACATCCGCGAGACGCTCAAGCTGATCGAGAAGATGGACTGGACCAAGGAACAGCGCGATCAAGTCTATTACAAGAACCTGGAGCGGATCACGGGGAAGATTTTTGTGAAGTGACCTCTGGCCGTCATCCTGAGGTGCTCGCGCATAGCGCGAGCCTCGAAGGGTGACGGCTCAACTCAGATCGCGCTAAGCTCTCCCGGCCATTCAGGAGAGCCTTATGCGTCTGCGCCTCGCGCTTCTCACGCTCCTTCTCGCTAGCCCCGCGCTCGCCCAGCCCGCCGACATGGTGCTGCGCGGCGGGCGTGTGATCACGGTCGACAGCGACTGGCACATCGCGCAGGCAGTCGCCGTCAAGGATGGGCGTTTCGTCGCGGTGGGCAATGACGCGGCGGTCGCCGCACGCATCGGCCCGAACACGCAAGTGATCGAGCTTGCCGGCAAGACCGTCGTGCCGGGCCTGATCGACACGCATCTGCATCAGCTCTTCGCCGCCTTGAACGGCCCGGCGGTGCAACTGCTCGGCGCAAAGTCCATCGCGGCGGTGCAGGCCGCGATCGGCGAACGCGTCGCACACACCGAACCCGGCAAATGGGTGATCGCCTCGTCCGGCTGGCACGAAAGCATTTTGGACGAAGGCCGCATGCCGATACGCCAGGAGCTCGACACCGTCTCGCCGAACAATCCGGTGTTCATCCCGCGCGGCGGCCACGTCGTCACGGTGAACTCGAAGGCGCTGGAGCTTGCCGGCATCACCAAGGAGACGCCGAATCCGGAGGGCGGCGTGATCGTGCGCGACGAGGCGACCAGGGAAGCGACCGGCGTGCTGCTGGAGACCGCCGCCGGCCTCGTGCGCAAGGTGCTGCCGCCGCCGCCCGCCAACATGGCGGAACTGCTCAAGATCGCGATGCACGATCTCAATTCCTACGGCCTCGTCGGGGTGGTCGAGCCGGGGATCGACGAGCGCCAGATCGCGCTCTACCGCGCCGTTCACGATGCCGGCGACATGACGGTGCGCACCGACGTGCTCTATCGGGCGCTGCGCAAATCCGAAGTCGAGAAAGGGATTGTGGCGATCAAGGCGCAGAAGAACGACGACATGCTGCGCTTTACCGGCATCAAATACCCGCTCGACGGCGGCGTCGAGGGTGGACGCATGACTTGGCCCTATCAACTCGTGAAGGGCGAGCAGACCGATGCCAGCTATCGCGGCGTGCTGCTGTTGCCGCCTGGCGGCGAGGACGAATATGTCGAAGGACTGAAGCTGATCGCCGAGGCCGGGCTGCAGGCGCAGACTCATGCGGTCGGCAACGAGACCATCGACGTGATCGTGCGCTCATACGCCCGCGTGAACGCCGAAAAGCCGATCCGCGATCTGCACTGGACCATCATGCACCTGTTCCATCCCTCGGACGAAGCGCTGCGGAAAATGGCCGAGATCGGCATCATGGCGACGATGCAGGATCATCCGGTGCTGCTCGGGCACAATCAGCGCCGCTGGTGGGGTGACGAGCATGCGGCCTATGCAATCCCGATACGCAAGACGATCGATGCCGGCGTTCTGGTCGGCGGCGGGACCGACGGTCCCGTGGTGCCGGTCGATCCGTTCCTTTCGATGTGGTGGATGACAACGCGCCAGGTGCTCAAGGGTTACGTCCTCGGCAAGGAGCACGCGATCACCGCGAAGGAAGCGCTGCAGCTCTATACGATCAACAACGCGCGCATCCAGGGCGTCGACAAGGACCGCGGCAGCATCGAAACCGGCAAGCTCGCCGACCTCGCCGTGCTGTCGCAGGATATCCTGAGCGTGCCGCCGGATGCGATCCGCGACACCAAGGCGCATCTCACCGTGGTGGGCGGCAAGGTGGTTTATCGCAACGGGATCTGAGTGCGGCGCCGGGCCATGAAGAATTCTCGCCGAGGCGGCAGGCCAGCGCAGGCGCCCTCCTGGCTGGACGGGGTGCTGGCGGAGGCTATTCGCCATCATCGGGCCGGGCGTCTCGCAGAGGCCGAGCGCGGCTACCGCGACGTGCTGGCGATCAATCCGCATCACGCGGACGCCATGCATTGGCTCGGGGTTGCGGCGAGCCAGCGCGGCGATCAAACCGATGCGCTGCGGTGCTTCCAGGAAGCCCTGAGGCTGCGTCCGGATTCTGCCGCCACGGCCGCCAATATCGCGCGTGTGCTGCTGCTCGCCGGCCGCGCCGAGGAAGCCGCGAATGCCGCAACGCAGGCGCTCACGATCGCGGAAACAGCGCAAGCGAAAGCGCTGTTCGTCCAGGCGCTCGCTCTGTCGACCAATGCCGAGCAGCTTGCCCCCTCACGCGCCATGATGACGCGAGCCGTCCTGGAGCGGTGGGCCCGACCGGCCGATATTGCGCGCATCGCCTCGCAGGCGATCATGGCAAGCGCCGCACGGCACGCAGAATCTGCACGCGCCGATCCTTTGCTGCTCGCACTGCTGACGGCGGCGCCGGTCGTCACGATGGAGCTGGAACGTTACCTGACGCAGATGCGGCGCACTCTGCTGGCGCGCGCACGCGCGGACGATCGCGTGAACAAACGAACACTGGAACTTTTCGCAGCGCTCGCACGCCAATGCTTCATCAACGAATACGTCTTCGCCCAAGGCGCGGACGAGATCGCACAGATGGAGGTCTTGCGCGCGAAACTCGCGGCGGGAGAGACCCTTTCTCCGGTGCAACTCATCTCGGTCGCGGCTTACGCCCCGCTGCATACTGTTGAAGGCGCCGAAAGGCTCCTGTCGCAGACATGGCCCGAGCCGATTGTGCCGTTGCTGGCGCAGCAGATCGTGGAACCGTTGGCCGAACGTGCGTTGCGCACTACGATTCCGCAACTGACCGCGATCTTTGGCGACGTATCGCGCGCCGTGCAGGACCAATACGAGGACAATCCCTATCCGCGCTGGAGCGACACCGTCACAACGCCGGCGACGCAGGATCAGCCTTTCGATGCGCTAATTGCGGGCTGCGGCACGGGCCGGCAGTCGGTCGAGCTTGCGCAGCGCCATCCGGCTGCGCGGATTCTTGCCATCGATCTCAGTCTCACGAGCCTGTCCTACGCGTTGCGCAAGACGCGCGAGCTCGGCATCCGCAACATCGAATACGCGCAGGCCGACCTCCTGGCGCTCGGTTCCATCGGCCGCAGCTTCGATCTGATCGAGGCGAACGGCGTGCTGCATCATCTGGCCGATCCGTGGGCGGGCTGGCGCGTGCTGCTGTCGCTGCTACGAGCGGACGGCGAGATGCGGATTGGCCTCTACAGTGAACGTGCACGCCAACCGGTGATCGTCGCCCACGCCTTCGTCGCGAAGCACGGCTACGGGCGTTCGGCCGAGGATATTCGCCGTTTCCGGCAGGACGTTCTTGGTGAAGAGACCCTCGCGATGCTGCCGCAGTCGCGCGACTTCTACACCGTCAGCGCCTGCCGCGATCTGCTGTTCCACGTGCAGGAGCACCGCATGACACTGCCGCAGATCAAGGCATTCATCGCTTCCAACGACCTGACGTTCGGGGGTTTCGATCTCGATGCCGTCACGCTTCAAGCTTACAGGGCGCGGTATCCTGCCGACCAGGCTGCGACCGACCTGGACTGCTGGCATGCATTCGAAGAAGCTTATCCGAACACGTTCGGGCGCATGTATCAATTCAGGGTGCGCAAGGCCTAGGTCGTGCGCCGCTCTGCGCCTGAGCGGTCGCGTGCCGCGACGCTCATGGCCAGCACCCTTGCGACATGCAGCGCCTCGCGTTGCGCGCCGTCGTGGATCTGATGCCGGCACGAGGTGCCGTCGGCGACGATCAGCGTGTCGGGGTCGGCCTTGCGCACCGCGGGAAGCAGCGAAATCTCACTCATCGCCATCGAGACATCGATTGTGTCGGCCGCATAGCCGAACGCGCCGGCCATGCCGCAACAGCTCGATTCGATCGGTTCGACCTTCAGGCCAGGCACCAGGCGCAGGATGGTCGCAACCGCGCCGAACATGCCGAATGCCTTCTGATGGCAATGGCCATGCACCAGCGCGCGTTTGGCGATCGGCCCGAGCGGCAGCTTGAGCCGGCCGGACGCGGCCTCGCGCACCAAAAACTCCTCGAACATCAGCGCGTGCAGCGAAAGCTGCGCTGCATCGCCGGTCTTGAGCATGGCGGGCACTTCATCGCGGAAACCCAGGATGCAGCTTGGCTCGAGGCCGACCACC
>JBBWZU010000524.1:0-6771 GCA_039649225.1 Hyphomicrobiales bacterium
GGCGGCCTTCCAGGATGCCAACGGCACCCACGCCGGCTTCCGCCGCAACCACGCAAAGGGAGTGTGCGTCACCGGCTGGTTCGAAAGCAGCGGGCAGGCAGCGGCACTGTCGAAAGCCGCGGTCTTCGAGCCTGGCCGCGTACCGGTGGTTGGCCGCTTCGCGCTCGCTGGCGGCATGCCGTTCCAGACCGATGCGACTGCAACGGTGCGCAGCATGGCGCTGCGCTTCTTGCCACGCGCCGGCGAAGAATGGCGCACGGGCATGAACAACATCCCGGTCTTCGCGGTGAACTCGGCACGTGGCTTTTACGAGCAGTTGCTCGCGTCCAGCCCCGACCCGGCGACGGGAAAGCCCGATCCGGCGAGAATGAAGGCATTTCTGGCCGCCCATCCGGAAACCGTCCGGGCGCTGGCGTTGATCAAGAAGCGCCAAGTGACCTCAGGCTTTGCAAACTCCACCTTCAACAGCCTCAATGCCTTCCGCTTCATCGACGCAGCGGGCGCCTCCGTCCCGGTTCGTTGGTCGACGGTGCCGGTGCAACCTGTTGCGGCCGACAGTGAAGAGCCGTCAGCGGCAGGAGACGAGAACTATCTCTTCGATGACCTGATCGCCCAAATCGCACAGCATCCACCGCAATGGCGGCTGATCATAACGATCGGCCAATCTGATGACCCGACGAACGATGCGACGCTGCAATGGCCTGAAGGCCGGCGGCAGATCGACGCCGGCACGATAACAATCGATCAAGCCTCGAGCGAGGACGGCGGGCGCTGCACCGCCGTCAATTACGATCCTCTTGTATTGCCGTCCGGCATCGAACCATCCGACGATCCGTTACTGAGCGCCCGCTCGGCCACCTATGCGCGCTCCTTTACGCTGCGTGCCGAGGAGGAGCATCAGAAGCCTCCCAGCGCGGTCACAGCGCAGGAAGTGCAAACCGGAGGCAAGTCATGACCATCCAGGCACGCTTCCCTGCTGTATCCCGGCTTTTGCACTGGATGATGGCGCCGATGATCGTGGCAATGCTGTTCATCGGCGTCGGCATGGCCGCCTCGGTCGCCGCACGCTACGATCTTCTCGTTTCAATCCATCGACCGCTCGGAGTCGCCATCCTTGTGTTGTGCGTCATCCGTATCGTGAACCGGTTCATCAGTCCGTCGCCGGAATTGCCCAATACGCTTCCATCCATGCAGCGTTTTGCCGCCAAGGCATCGCACATCGTGCTGTATGCGCTCATGTTGATCATGCCGCTGGTCGGTTGGGGCATGCTGTCGGCGGCGCGCTATCCGATCGTGCTGTACGGGCCGCTGCGGTTGCCAGCGATCCTGCCGCATGATTTGACTCTGTATGCTTGGCTCCGCGACCTCCACACGGTCCTCGCCTATCTGTTCTTTGCGACGTTCCTCGCGCATTTCGCCGCGGCGCTTTACCACGGCCTGATCCGGCGCGATGGCGTGTTCGGGGCCATGGCCTCGTGGAGGTAGGGGAAAATCAGGGGTGTGACGCCGTACGGTGCGCAGTTGCTTCTTCGGCGTTCTGTTTCAAGGACGTGTCGAGGCAGTTGATCAAGACCGTCCCGTCGAAAGGTTTGGCCAGGAAGTCCGCTGCGCCAGCCTTCAGCGCTCGCGCGCGCAGCTCCTCGGTGGGAAACGCCGTGATGAAAATGACCGGCACGCGGTGCCCCCTGATACGCAAAAGGAGCAGCAGTTCGATGCCGCTTATCGCCGGCATCTGGACATCCGCGATGACACACGACGTATCGTTCAAATAGGCCGAATGCAGGAACTCCTCGGCCGACGCAAATGTATGCGCGCAGTATCCATGCGACCTTACGAGATTGTTCGTTGCGGCGCGAACGGATGCATCATCGTCAACAATCGAAATCACGGGAGCTTTTGACAACTTGACCTCTGCTTCAGGCAACAGCACCCCACCGTAGCGTCGCCGTAACAGCTATTTAGGCCACGAAACCGCATTGGAGTATTATATGTTGGTTTAGGTGAGCTGCCTCTTCTCGCCACGCATTCCGAGCGTTTCGGCCATTCTGACCAGGTCGGCCAGCGACCTCGCCTTCATTTTTCTCATGACATGCCCGCGATGGATCTTCACCGTGATCTCGCTGACACCCAATTTGCCGGCGATCTGCTTGTTCATCAGGCCCGCTGTGACAAGGGCGATCACTTCCCGCTCGCGAGGGGTCAAGGATTCGAACATGAGTCGCAGGTCCGAAACCGCTTTCTCGGTTTGGCGTCCTGCCCGATCGCGCTCGAGAGCCTTGGTTACAGCATCCAGCATGTCTTGATCGCGGAACGGCTTGGTCAGGAAATCGATCGCACCGGCTTTCATCGCCTGGACCGACATCGAAATATCGCCGTGACCCGTCATGAAGACGACCGGAATGCGAATATTCGCGTTGGCCAAGCGCGTTTGAAAATCGAGACCGTTGACCCCCGGCAACCTGATGTCGAGGACCAGGCAGCTGGCAATATTCGGAAGCTTGGCCTGTAGAAATTCGGTGGCCGAGCCAAACACCTCGACCCCCAGGTCCATCGATCGAAACAGATTCGTAAGCGCGACGCGCATCGAGGGATCGTCGTCAACGACGAAAACGGTCGGCGCCAGTCCTGACGACTCTCCTGACAACTCTTTCATCATTCACCACCGAATCCAACAGTTGACGAAACTGCCGGGCGCTAATCGGCAGCAGCCTCAAGCAGGCACAGGATTGCTGTCATCGTACGATTCCCTCCACGCATCGCGGCGGTCGCCGGGGCCAATCATGTGTCCGCGGTCTCCTCGTGAATCAAAGGCGCGGCTAACGCGGGACCAAGCTTGTTGGTGGGAGCCTATTCGTCCCGCGGCCGATGCCGCGAGGCAAGGTACCGAACTTCTCCCAACTCCCTTGATCGGACTCGAGGGAAGATTGGCATCAGCCGGAAGCCCTGCGCATGGCGCCGCACGGCACGCGCCGATGCCCGCGGAGACGTCGTCATCGCACAGTCAGGTCGAAGCGACTTGTGTGGAATTGTCGCGACTCGGGGCCACTTGCGGCATTAGTCATCACAATTTAATGCACTTTAGAGAAGCACACACAAGAATGTCCAGCGAGCGCGGGCTGCGCGAAGGTGAAAATTGCCACGGCGCCGATCCTGCCAATGTGCAAGATCGATAACGCGTCGCGCGGGCGTTTCTCCTAGGTCTCCTGAGCCGCTCCGGACTGCTTCCCAGGCCTTTGAGGTAACAAGAGAATGCAAGCGACAATCACCGCCGCGAGAATCGCCGACGCATAGAAGCGGCCGAAGGCGAGGCCGCCGTCCGCGACCGGCTTGTCAAGGAGATCGCCCAAGGTGGCGCCCAACGGCCGCGTCAGAATGAACGCGCTCCAAAACAATAGCGTGCGCGAGATATTGGTGTAGAAATAAGCAGCAGCGACCACGATCAATCCCACCGCAAAGACAAGCGCACCACGTTCATAGCCAAGGCCGTTCGAGTCTGCCATCCAGTCGCCGAGCGCGGTGCCCAGCGTCTGAGAAAAAAGGATCGCGGTCCAGTAAAACATCTCAATTCTTGCTGATGCGACCGTGTCGACCGAAATGGAACCCGCCCGCCAGTACCAGGTGCCCAACGTCGCCATGAGCAGCGCGAACAGGATCAACGATCCGCCAGGGTATCCGATGCCGAGCGAGCGATCGGCAAGATCCGCCATGGTGGTGCCAGCGGTCGTGGTCGCTATGATGACGGCCCAGTATAAGAAAGGATGGAACGATCTCGCGGCGATCTGAGCGGCCACGGCGGCGATGAAGAATCCAACAAACAACGCACTGCTCAAGGCATAACCCCAGTTCAGCGTCATCGACACCGCGTCGCCGCCCGTCTCACCCAACGTCGTCGCCACGATTTTGATTACCCAAAACGCCAGTGTGACCTCGGGAACTTTGCTCATTCCATTTTCAGACATCGTTCACAACTCTGCACAAGTCGGCCACTATCCAATCGGACAAAGACCCGGGAACTCGTGTCGGTTCGGCCGCGCTCATTTCGCGGCTGAAGCAATGACGCAAGATCGTCCCGCGAATCAGCCGCGGGTTTTTCTTTGATTGAAGTATCGCGCTCACCCGCCGACAGCCGTTCCGGAGCCGGCCATCACATCATCGCCGCACGCGCGGTGATGATGTGATGCGCATCCACCCAGACCGAGCACGCCTTCTCCGGTCTCAGGCCGCTTTGGCAAGTTGCCCGTGCGGATCGATGACGAATTTGTTTGCGACGCCGGCGTCGAAGGATTTGTAGCCTTCCGGTGCCTGCTCAAGCTTGATCACCTTGACGTTGACGATCTTGGCGATGGGCAATCTGTCCCAAAGTATCGCCTGCATGAGCTGCCGATTGTATTTGAGCACCGGAGTCTGGCCGGTGTGCAGGGAATGCGACTTGGCCCAGCCGAGACCGAGGCGCAGACTGAGATTACCCTGTCTGGCGGCCTGCTCCTTGGCGCCCGGATCGTCGGTCACATACAGGCCGGGAATGCCTATCGCACCGGCCGGCCGGGTGATCTCCATCATGCTGTTGAGCACGACAGCAGGCGCCTCTACGGCTTTGCCGTCCGTTCCTTGTGCCTTTGCTTCGAAGCCGACGCAGTCGATCGCGCAGTCGACCTCTGGAACGCCGAGGACGTCAGCGACAAGCTCGCCCAGTCGATCATGTTTGGTAAGGTCAATCGGCTGGAAGCCCATCTTCCTGGCATGGGCGAGCCGCTCCTTGTTCATGTCTCCGATCAGCACGGCTGCCGCGCCGAGAATCTGCGCCGATGCTGCGGCCGCCAAGCCGACCGGCCCTGCGCCGGCGATGTAGACCGTCGATCCGACACCGACCTTGGCGGTCACGGCTCCGTGGAATCCTGTCGGCAGAATATCGGAAAGGCAGGTCAGATCGCGGATCTTCTCCATCGCCTGCGCCTTGTCGGGAAATTTCAGCAGATTGAAATCCGCATAGGGCACCATCACGTAGTCGGCCTGGCCGCCGATCCATCCGCCCATGTCGACATACCCATAGGCACCTCCGGCGCGGTCGGAATTGACGTGAAGGCAGACGCCGGTGTCGCCCTCTCGACAGGTCCGGCAGCGGCCGCATGCGACGTTGAAAGGGACCGACACGAGATCGCCGATGTCGAGATACTCGACGTCATGGCCTTTCTCGATCACTTCGCCAGTGATCTCGTGTCCGAGAACCATGCCGGCCGGCGCCGTCGTGCGGCCCCGAACCATGTGCTGGTCGGAGCCACAGATATTCGTCGTTACGACCTTGAGAATGACGCCGTGATCGATTGTCTTTCCTGCCGGATTGCGGAAGCTCGGAAAGTCGATGTTCTGCACTTCGACGCTGCCGGGTTTAAGATAAACCACGCCGCGATTGGAATTGGATGGCATCTGTAGTCTCCTGTGGGTCTCACTCTGTTGTCACTTGCCGGGTTGGATTTCCGTGCGGCCGGGAGTAGGCAACCCGCGCCGCACGTCTTGAAGGATGAGCCGCGAGGGCTCATTCCGCGGGGGTCGCGGCCGGAGAGATCGTCGTCGCCCGCTCCTGGATGAGCCGGGCGAGACCAGCGTGCAGCATGGCAGCGACGATGGCGCCGACGATCGGGGCGGCCATGTACAGCCAGACATCGGTGAAATTGCCCGTCACGACCATCGGGCCCAGCGCGCGCGCTGGATTGAAGGCGGCACCCGTGAGGGCTCCTCCCATGATGATGTTGAGGGTCAGCGTCATTCCGATCGCGAGCGGCGCGAGGCTGCCGGCGCGACCCGCAACCGCCGTACTAAGCACGACCGTGACCAGGAAAAAGGCCAGGACGGCCTCGATCATGAAGCCTTGAACAGGCGTGATTGTGAGGGTCGTGGCGCCGAGAGCGAGATTGTGCGCGAGCGCAGGCGTGCCGAGGCCGGTCCCGATACCGCCCAATACGGTCGACAAGAAGAGTGCGCCGGCGATGCCGCCAACGAGCTGGCTGACGATGTAGCCGGCCGCCTCGCCAGGCCGCATTGCGCCGGCGGCAAGCACGCCGACGGTGACGGCAGGGTTCATATGCGCCCCAGATACGCTGCCGTAAGCGAAGGCGAAGACCATGATGGTCAAGCCGTGCGCGAAGGCAATCGCGACAACGCCAGGCAGGCCGACACCGTCGCCGACCACGGCCGCGGCGCCGGCGCCCATGAAAACGAAGGGGGAGGTGCCGATGAAAACCGCCAGGAGCTTGGGTGCGATTCGATTCGACATTGTTGATCTCCAGAGTGCGCGTGCGGGTGATCGCATGAATTGTTGAAGGGTGGCCGCCGGCCGCGACGCGAGCGACTCCGCGGCGATCAGCGTGCCGTAAGCGCCCGAACCCTTGGCGTGCTGGCCGCGCTCGGAATGCGCTCGCGGTCCTGGCGAGCAAGCTTCTCGAACAGAATGAAGTCTTGCATCAATACGGGGCCGCGCGGGCCACCCGTAATACTGTTCTTGTTGTCGGAAACCGGCATGCC
Organism: Hyphomicrobiales bacterium; assembly: GCA_039649225.1. Taxonomy (GTDB): domain Bacteria; phylum Pseudomonadota; class Alphaproteobacteria; order Rhizobiales; family Xanthobacteraceae; genus PALSA-894. The sequence goes on from JBBWZU010000524.1 coordinate 6,520, forward strand.
GGAATCGGTGGTGAGGATGGGGCGTTTGGTCACGGGCTACTCCTGGGTGCGAGATCCGAGATTCCGGCACGGCAACCGCTCTGCAGCAGCGTTACTTTCGCTTTTGCACCATCGCCCCTTGATCGAGTCCGCCGGCGAGGTAGCCGGAAGCACAAGACCTATCAATTCATTTCGAAAAGACTTTCGCTCTATTGCGGCGATTGACCCAGTTTTGCGTCAACCGCAATCTTGCGAGTCGATAAACCGATCGGC
>JBBWZU010000537.1:0-6271 GCA_039649225.1 Hyphomicrobiales bacterium
GCTCATGGGTGACGATCGAGCGGCCGAGGTCGCCATGTACCAGCCGCGACAGATAGAGGCCGTATTGCACCAGCACCGGTTGATCGAAGCCGTATTCCTTGCGCAACTGTGTAAGCCGCGCCGGGTCGATGCCGCGTTCGCCCGCCATGGTCTCGATCGGATCGCCGGGGATCAGGCGGATCAGCACGAACACAAGCAATGTGATCCCGATGAAGGTCGGGACCACGAGGCTCAGCCGCGTCAAAAAGAACCGGAGCATGCCGTTCTCTGTCATCTCCGTCGACTGGAAACGCTAGTCTTACCGGGTCCTAACCGCCTTGTTCCCTCATCCTGAGGAGCTTGCGCCAGCAAGCGTCTCTAAGGATGAAGCCCGGAAGCAGCTTCAGGGGGCCTCATGGTTCGAGACGGCGCTGACGCGCCTCCTCACCATGAGGAACCACTGACGCAGTAAAATCAACCAGGGCAACGAGGGGCTGCTTCACCCGCTTCGGGCCCTAATCCTTGACGTCGACGCCATAGAAGGTGTGGCGTCCGAACGGCGACAGCTTGAAGTCGATCACCCGCTTGCTGACGGGCTTCAGCTGCACCGCGTGCGCGATGGTGAACCACGGCGCCAGCTCCTTGAAGACCACCTGAGCCTGCGCGTACAGCTTGGCCCGCTCGGCCTGGTCGCTGACCGTCTTGGCCTTCACGACCAGATCGTCGAACGGCTTGTAGCAGAATTTGGCGATATTCGAACCCGATGCCGTTTGCGCCGAGGCGCAGCCCAGCAATGTGTGCAGGAAGTTGTCGGGGTCGCCATTGTCGCCGGTCCAGCCCAGCATGCCCATCTGGTGCTCGCCGGCCTGCATCCGCTTGCGATACTCGCCCCATTCGAACGATTTGATCTCGGCCTTGACGCCGATCTTGGCAAGGTCCGCCTGCATCAATTCGGCGATGCGCTTGGCGTTCGGGTTGTAAGGCCGCTGCACCGGCATCGCCCACAGATCGGTTTCCAGCCCGTTCGGGAATCCGGCTTCGGCAAGCAGCTTCTTGGCGGCCGCCGGATCGAACGGATCGTCCTTCACGGCATCATTGTACGACCACATCGACGGCGGGATCGGGTTCTTGGCAGCGATGCCGGATGAGAGATAGACCGCGTCGATGATCGCCTTCTTGTCGATCGCCATGTTGACGGCCTTGCGCACGCGGACATCGTCGAACGGCTTCTTCTGCGTGTTGAACGCCAGATAGCCGATATTGAGTCCGGGCTGCTCCAGGATCGTGACGTTCGCATCCTTGCGGATCGCGTCGAGATCGGCCGGGTTCGGATATGGCATGATCTGGCACTCGTCCTTCTGGAGCTTGGCCCAGCGTACGGAGGCATCCGGCGTGATCGCGTAGACCAGATCGTCGATCTTGGCTTTGCCGTTCCAATATTGCGGGAACGCCTTGTACCGGATCACCGCGTCCTTCTGGTATTGCACCAGATAGAACGGCCCGGTGCCGATCGGGTCTTGGTCGATCTTCTCCGGCGTGCCGGCCTTGAGCATGGCGTCGGCGTATTCCTTCGACTGGATCGCCGCGAATGCCATCGCGAGGTCGGACAGGAACGGCGCCTCTGGCTGGTTCAGCGTGATCTTGACGGTGTAGTCGTCGATTTTTTCGACCGACTTCAACAGCTTCGGCAGGCCCATGTCGCCGAAGTAGGAGTGGTTCGCGCTCGTCACCTTGAAATACGCATTGTCTTCCTTCCACTGCCGCTCGATCGAGAACAGGATGTCGTCGGCATTGAAATCGCGCGTCGGCTTGAACGACCGCGAGGCCGAGTGCCACTTCACGCCCTTGCGCAAGTTGAAGGTGTAGACCGTGCCGTCCTCCGAGATGGACCACTTCTCGGCAAGGCCGGGCACCACCTTGGTGCTGCCGCGCTCGAACTCGACAATGCGGTTGTAGACCGGCTCATTGGCGTCGAACGACGTCCCGGTCGTGTTGACGGCGGGGTAGAAATTTTCCGGGCTGCCTTCCGAGCAGAAAACCAAGGTTTTCGCCGAGGCCGCGGAGGCCGCAACCAGCGCGGACGCGCAGACGGCGGCAAGAAGGATCGATCGGTTCACGATAGGGAACTCCTCTGAAAAGCTCGTTTGGCGCGGGTGATCCCAGCCGCCAAAGACGCCTGGGCCGAGCTTGCGATTGGGCATCGCGGCTGTCAATGAGATCGGGGTTCTGCCTGTCCGGCTTCACCAAACAGCGGCTGCGTCAGGTTTGATCGCCATATCTCTCGGTCACGGCTTCGGCGACGAACCTCTTGCGTCCCTCGCGCCCCGGGCTGACCCCATGGGCCGCGCACCAGTCGGGAAATGTGTTCGGGTCGATAGTGACGCGCATCACCGGATGACCGTAGGCCTTCAGTCCGCGCTCCATTTCCTCGGCCATTTTCAGCCATTCCTGCCAGGTCGGCGGCATCTTGCTGGCGTCATCGAAGATCTTCAGTAGCGGCGCGTAATCGTCTTCCCGGATCCAATAGACGCCGACGCCGGGAAGCCTGTCGTCTGAGCTGCTCATTTTTGTGATCCTGGCCGTGATCCTGCAAATGCCGCGGTGGTATCAGCGCCCCGCCGCGTAGGCCTGCATCAAGCGCGGCGTCGCGGCGGCGCGCAGGAATCCGTCCCAGCGGCCGACCGCGCAGACCCGTCCGAGGGCCCACGGGCCTTCGACGGTGAGCCGATGTCCGCGCGCCTCGAGCTCCGCGCGGGTTACCTCGGAGAAACGGTCCTCGATGATCACGCGGCCGGGCTCGTACGGGCGCGGATGGAACGATTGCACCATGTGCTTGGATTGAAACATCGGCGCATCGATGGCCTGTTGCAGGCTCATGCGGTGATGCACGAGGCGCAGGAAAACGCTAAGCGTCCACTGCTCCTGCTGGTCGCCGCCGGGTGTGCCGAGCGCGAGATACGGCTCGCCGCCACGCGTGACGAGGGTCGGCGAGAGCGTGATGCGCGGCCGCGTTCCGCCGCGCAACGTCGTCGGGTGGCCCTCCTCCAGCCAGCACATCTGCCCGCGCGTCGAGACCGGAAATCCGAGGCCAGGCACCACCGGCGATCCCTGCAGCCAGCCGCCGGATGGTGTTGCCGAAATCATGTTGCCGGCCGCATCGACGATATCGAGATGCACGGTGTCGCCCCATTCGGGCGGCAGTGGTGCAAATGTAGGCTCGCCGCCGCCCGGCCCGATCGGCTTCTCCTTGCCGGCCATGGCGAGCACGCGCGCGATGCGCAGCTTTGCGTCGCCGATATCGCCCGGCCGCATTTCCATCGAGGCGCGCTCGCCGATCAGCTTGCGCCGCGTATCCGCGTATTGCGGTGACAACAATGTCGCCAGCGGCACATCGACGGCGTCCGGGTCGCCATAAAACGCTTCGCGGTCGGCAAAGCCGAGTTTCAACGCCTCGACCAGCGTGTGCACGAACTCCGGGCCTGCCGGGTCCATGGCGGCCACATCGATGCGTTCGAGCAGCCGCAGCATTTGCAGAAACATCGGCCCTTGCGACCAGGCGCCAAGCTTGTGCACCGTGAGGCCGTGATAGTCGACCGACAGCGGTTTCTCGACGCGCGCCGCATAGCGCGCAAGGTCCTCGCCGGTCAGCAGCCCCACATGGCGCGTCCCGGTCGAGTCCATCAGCTCGGTTCTGTAGAAACGGTCGATCGCGTCGGCGACGAAGCCCTTGTAGAAAGTGTGCCGCGCGGCTTCGATCTGCGCAATGCGGTCGGCGCCGGCACCTTCCGCCTCGGCGACGATGCGCTGGTACATCGCGGCGATCGCCGGCGTGCGGAACGGCTTGTTCGGGTTCGGCGCCTTGCCGTTGGCGAGCCAGACTTCGCCCGAGCTCGGCCATTCGGTCTTGAAGTAGTCGACCGCCGGAATGATGGTCGAGACGATGCGCGGCACCAGCGGAAAGCCGCGCTCGGCGTAGAAGATCGCATACGAAAGCACATCGCGCAGCTTGAGCGTGCCGTAGTCGCGCAGCAGCAGCATCCATCCGTCGAACGCGCCCGGCACGACCGCCGGCAACAGCCCGGTTCCAGGCATCTGTTCAAGGCCCATCGCCCTGAGCCGGTCGACCGTGGCGGCGGCGGGAAATGGCCCCTGTCCGCAGATCACCTCCGGCCCATCGGCGCCGGCGCGAAACACGATTGCCGGCAATTCTCCGCCCGGCCCGTTGAGGTGCGGCTCGACGATCTGCAGCACGAAGCCCGCCGCCGCCGCGGCGTCGAATGCATTGCCGCCGCGCTCCAGAACCGCCATGCCGGTCTGCGTTGCAAGCCAGTGCGTCGTCGCCACCGCGCCGAACGTGCCGCGAATATCCGGTCGTGTTGTGAATGTCGGTTGCATGGGCCTTCCGCGATCGTGGGGCCGGGAGACTAGCCGCATCGCCTGAAGCCGCAAAGCGGGTCAGGCGAGGTCGCGCCATGCCGCGCCCGCGGCTGGACAAGTCTTGCTTTCCATTATCTCATGACGGCTGCGTTGAAAGACATTAACCATGACTTGGTCCATCATTGCGCGCGATCCGCAGAGCGGCGCCTACGGGGTTGCGGTCGCGAGCAAGTTCTTCGCGGTCGGCGCGATCTGCCCGCATGGCGAAGGCGGCGTCGGTGCGCTTTCGACGCAGGCTTTGCCTAATCCGCTTTGGGGCTATCGCGGCATGCGGCTCTTGCGCGAGGGAATGGCCGCGCAGGCCGTGGTCGAGCATCTGGTGAAACCGGATGCCGGCGCGGAGCAGCGCCAATTCCATATCCATGACGCCAAGGGCGGCATTGCGGTGCATACCGGCGCAAACTGCGTCGACTGGTGCGGTCATGTCGTGCGCGAGCGCCTTTCGGTTGCCGGCAACATGCTGGCCGGGCCGGACGTGGTCACGGCGACCGCGCACGCGTTCGAGGCATCTGCGGAGAAATCATTCCCGCTTCGGTTGATCGTCGCGATGAAAGCCGGCGAAGCGGTGGGCGGCGACAAGCGCGGCAAGCAATCCGCCGCCGTGGCGATATGGACGACCGAGGAATATCCGGCGGTGAGCCTGCGCGTCGACGATCACGAAGACCCGCTGCGCGAGCTCGAACGCCTCGAAAGCATCGGCCGCCAGCGGCTATTCCACTACGTGAAATTCATGCCGTCACGGGCGAACCCGAGCGGTACGCTTGACCGCAATGTGATCGAAGCCGGCATTGCGGCGGCCGTCGCCGCAGAGCAGAACAACGCGTGACGCGGCGCTATCGCTCGTTCGTGACCTGGGGGAGATCATCGTGAAAGCTGGCACACCATTGCTTGGTGCTTTGATCGCAGTCGCCGTGACGGCGGCAACGCCCGCGTTTGCGCAAAGCAATTTGCGCATCGGGCTTGGCGAGGACCCCGACAATCTCGATCCGACCACGGCGGGCTCCTATGTGGGGCGCATCGTGCTCGCCGCGATGTGCGACAAGCTGTTCGACATCGATGGCAATCTCAACATCGTGCCGCAACTCGCGCTCTCGCACGAGACGTCGGAAGACGGAAAGACCGTTACGATCAAGCTGCGGCAGAATGTGAAATTCCAGGACGGCGAGCCGTTCGACGCGCAGGCTGTGAAGTTTACGCTCGACCGGCACATGACCATGCAGGGCTCGCTGCGCAAAGCCGATCTCTCGCAGGTCGAAAAGGTCGAGGTCGTCGACCCGCTCACCGTCCGGCTGCTGCTCAAGGCGCCGTTCTCGCCGCTGATCGCGCAGCTCACCGACCGCGCCGGCATGATGGTCAGCCCGAAAGCCGTGAAGGAAGCCGGCGACAAGTTCGTCGCAAAGCCGATTTGCGCCGGACCGTATCGGTTCGTCGAACGCGTCGCGCAGGAAAAAATCGTGCTCGACCGCTTCGCCGACTATTGGGACAAGGCTCGCATCCACATCGATCGCGTGACCTATTTCTCGATTCCCGACAGCACGGTGCGCCTCGCCAATCTGCGGTCCGGTGCGCTCGATCTGTTGGAGCGGCTGCTTCCGACCGACATTCCGACCGTGCGCGGCGATGCCAAGCTCAAGCTGGTGGTGCCGAGTCCGGCCATTGCCTACACGGGTGTTACCATCAACCTCGCCAACACCGATCAGGCCAAGAATCCGCTCGGCCAGAATGCCAAGGTGCGGCAGGCGCTCGAACTCTCGCTCGATCGCGACGCCATCAACAAAGTCGTCTTCAACGGCGAGTTCGTTCCAGGCAATCAATTCTCGAGCCCGACCAACTCCTACTACATTCAGAAATTCCC
>JBBWZU010000544.1:0-5810 GCA_039649225.1 Hyphomicrobiales bacterium
GTCGAGGCGGCGCCTGTGATCATCGCCGACGCCCGTCCGCTGTTCGGCGGCCGGATCGATGCAAGCTTCGTGTCGTGTTTTGATCCGGCGGTTGCCGATCAGGCGCTGATCGATGCCGGCATGACGGACGCGATCGACCGGCATGTGCATGTCACGGTCCTGCGCCGCGCCGTCATGCAGGCCGGCGGCGTTGCCGGCATCGTGGCGAGCGCCGCATGAGCGCCCTGCCGGCATCCGACGCGCAAGACCCGCTCACCCTGACGGTCAACGGCCGCACCATCACGGCGCGCGCCGAGCCGCGCACCAATCTGGCGGACTTCTTGCGCGACGGTCTCGATCTGACCGGAACACATCTTGGTTGCGAGCATGGCGTATGCGGCGCCTGCACCATTCTGCTCGACGGCGAGCCGGCGCGCGCCTGCCTGACATTCGCGGTCGCGTGCGACGGAAGCGATGTCGAGACCATCGAGGGCCTCGACCACGACGAGATCACGACGGAATTGCGCGCAGCCTTCACGCGCGAGCACGCCCTGCAATGCGGATACTGCACGCCGGGCATGCTGATTGCGGCGCGCGATCTGGTGATCCGCCTGCCCGATGCGGACGAGCGGCGCGTGCGGCTCGGACTCTCGGGCAATCTTTGCCGCTGCACCGGCTATGTCGGCATCGTGCGCGCGGTGCGCGCGGTCATCACCGAACGGCGCGCGCGCGGTATCGCGCCGCAAGCCGGCGGCGCGGCACGATGCGTCGGCCCGGTCGGCGCCGGACGCGGATCAACCGGCGATTTCGCGGCGCCGGCCGAGCGGCGCGCGCGTGACGTCGCGCCGATGGCGTCCGCCATGCCGGTCGCGGACTTCACGCCGGCGAACAGCTTCGCGCAGGACTTCGTCGTGGCCTACCCGGCCGACGAGGTCTTTACGCTATTCGGACGCATCGAGGACGTGGCGGGCTGCCTGCCCGGAGCTTTCATCACCGCTCGGCCGAGCGCGGATAGCGTCGAGGGCGGCATCCGCGTCCAGATCGGGCCGATCGCGGCCGCGTTTGCCGGCACCGCACGGATCACGCGCGACGAAGCCACGCGAAGCGGACGCATCATGGGCGTCGGCGCCGATGCCGGCGGGCGCTCCACCACGCAAGGCATGATCTCCTACCGCGTGCTGGACGGACCGGAAGGCACGGCACGCGTCGCATTGCAGGTCGGCTACACGCTGAAGGGCGCGCTGGCGCAATTCAGCCGTCCCGGCCTGGTGCGCGACCTTGCGGCCCGCATCACCGTTCAATTTGCCGCTAACCTCGAAGCCAGGCTCGCCGGCAGGGCTCCGGCATCTTCTATCAGCGCACTCAATCCGTTGTCGTTGCTGATCGGCATGTTGCGAAACCGGATCGCGTCATGGTTCAGCCAGCGGACTTGAACATCACGCGACGAAAAGCTGGTTAGTCCAGCGCGCGGAGCCGGTAGCCGATCCCCGTCTCGGTCAGGACGAATTGCGGCCGCTCCGGATCGGCTTCGATCTTCTGCCTGAGCTGGCGCACATAGACGCGCAGATACTGCGCGTCCGTCTGGGCATCCCATAACTCCGTGAGCAGATATTTGTGCGTCAGCACCTTGCCGGCATGCTGCACCAACAGGCGCAGCAGGTCATATTCCTTGGGCGAGAGCTTTATGTCCTTGTCGCCAACCTTGACGATGCGGCGGACCAGATCGACCGTCAGTTCGCCGATACGGAAGACCGGACGCTCGCCATGGACCTGGAGCTGGTGTCGAAGCGCTGCCCGCATGCGTGCGAGAAGCTCGTCCATCCCGAACGGCTTGGTGACATAGTCGTCGGCGCCGAGGTCCAGCGCCTGGACCTTTCCGGCCTCGTCGCCTCGGCTCGACAGGACCACGATGGGAACACCCTCGTTGCGCGCACGGATCATGCGCAGAAGTTCGTGGCCCGGAATGTCCGGCAAGCCAAGATCGAGGATGACCAGATCCGGTTCCTTGCCGAGAAGCTCCAGCGCAGTCTTGCCGTTCGTCGCCTCGAGAACCTGATAGCCTTGCGTCGACAGTCCCATGCGCAGAAGTTTGCGGATCGGTGGTTCATCATCGACGATCAGAATCTTGAGTGGGGCCGCCGTCATGCCGCGGTATCCAATACCTTCGATTCGGCCGGAATCGGCAGGCGGATCGTGAACACGGCTCCGGCAAGGTCCGTGCGATTGCCCGCCGCGACGGTGCCATGCATGGCTTCGACGAAGCCACGCGAGATCGCCAACCCGAGCCCGGTGCCGGCGCGAACATGGTCGGCCTTCTGGGCGCGATAGAACTTGTCGAAAATCCGTTCAAGATCTTCCGCGGGAATGCCGCCGCCTTCATCAAGGACCTGGAGGTAGACCGCTTCGGTTTCCTGCCAGCCTTGAATCCGAACCGTGGTGGCGTCGGGCGCATATTTCGCCGCATTGTCGAGCAGATTGAACAGCACCTGTTCGAACAGGACGGGATCGAGCTCGACCATCGGCAGGTCCTTGGCAAGTTCGACCTCGACGCGATGCCCGGAGAGAATCTTTGCCGCGCGCCGCAAGACGCTGCCGACAATCTCGCCGATATCATGCAGCGCGCTGTTCGGCACAATCGCGCCTGACTCAAGCTTCGTCATGTCGAGCAAGTTCGCGATGAAGCGGTTGAGCCGCTCCGACTCGTCGATGATCGTGGCGAGCAGGTCGGCCTTGGCGTCGTCATCGAGCTGGCCAGACATGCCGCGTAGCGTCCCTGCCGACCCGAGGATCGCGGCGAGCGGCGTCTTGAGGTCGTGCGAGATCGATGTCAGCAACGCGCCGCGCAGGCGGTCAGTTTCGGCGGTGCGCTGCGCCTCTTGCAGGTCCGCGACCAGACGCACACGTTCGATGGCGAGCGCGCCCTGGTCGATCAGAGCATCGAGCAGGCGCTGCTGATCGGGGGTAAACAGGGGTCCCGGCCGGTCGCTGTCGATCCCGACGACGCCGACGATGCCGCGCCCGGTGCGCATCGGAATGAACAGGCGTTTGGCCCCGGGCAACGTATCCGCGCCGCGCCCGGCCGCGCGGTCGTTTTGCCAGGCCCACTTGGCGGCGGCGAGATCGGCCGCATCGAGCTGGTCCTCCGGCGGATAGCCGGCCTGCACGACGATCGATCCGTTCTCCGGCAGCAGCAGCACGACGCGAACCTTGAGCATCAGCGCGGTCTGATACGCGGTCGCCCACAGAACGTCGTCGAGCGCGCCCGCCGCCGTCAACTTGCGACTGAACGAATACAGCAGCTCGGTCGTACGCGCGCGCGCCATCGCGGCTACGGCCTGGATGCGCGCCCGTGCGGCGACATTCGACACGATAATGGCGACGAGGGTGAAAAACCCGACAGCCACGACATCCGTCGGATTGCCGATCGCGAAGGTGTAGTACGGCTCGGTAAAGAAGAAGTTGTAGCACAACGCGGCGATCGCCGTGGCAAACAGCGACGGCCACAATCCGAAACGCGCCGCCACGATAACGATGGCCGTCAGAAACAGGAATCCGATATTTTGCGTGCCCATCGATGGCCAGAGCAATGTGCCGATGCCGAGCGCAATGCCGACCGCCAGCAGCGACACCAGATAAGGACGCGAATCGAAAGGCCCTGTTCGCTCGCCGGTGTGCACCGTCTTCTTCGGGACGTGTTCCCCGCCAATGTCGTCGCCCGCGATGACGTGAACGCTGAGATGCCCCGACCGGCGCACCAATTCGTGCACCACCGAGCCATGCAGGATCTCGAACCAGCGCGATCGGCTCGATTTGCCGATGATGATCTGCGTCATATTGTTGGCCTGCGCATAGCGGATGACATCATCGGCGATCCGGCGGCCGGCGCTCGGGACCGTAACCGCCTCGCCGCCGAGAGTCTCCGCCAGGCGCAGCGTATCCGCGACGCGGTCGCGCTGCTCGTCGGTCAGTTGCAAACTGCGTCTACTCTCGACGTAGAGCGCGACCCATGGGCCGTGCAGGCGGTCGGCAAGACGCTTGGCATAGCGCACCAGCCCGGCCGCGCGCGGGTCTTCGCTGATGCACACCAAAATCCGCTCGCCCGCGGCCCAGGGCCCGGATATCGCGTGCGCCTGCATTTCGGAGAGCAGTTGCTCGTCGACCCGATCGGCGGTGCGCCGCAACGCCAGCTCGCGCAGCGCCGTCAGGTTGGCGGGCGCGAAGAAGTGCTCCAGCGCCCGTTCGGCTTGCTTGGGGACGTAGACCTTGCCCTCCTTGAGACGCTGGATCAGATCCGCCGGCGTCAGGTCGACCAGCTCGACCGCATCGGCGTTGTCGAAGATCGAGTCCGGCACCGTCTCGCGCACGCGCACATGCGTGATCTGCGCCACGACGTCATTCAGGCTCTCGATGTGCTGAATGTTGACGGTGGTGTAGACATTGATCCCCCGGCCGAGCAATTCCTCGACATCGAGATAGCGTTTGGGATGACGGCTGCCCGGCGCATTGGTATGGGCGAGCTCATCGACCAGGACGATCTGCGGCCGGCGCGCAATGATCGCGTCGATATCCATTTCGTCGAGCGATTGATCCTTGTACGTCACGCTGCGGCGCGGGACGATCTCCAGGCCATCCAGCAGCGCCTCCGTGTCGCGGCGGCCGTGGGTTTCGACGACGCCGACCACGACCTCATAGCCGTCCTTTATCCGGGCGCGCGCGGTCTGCAGCATCTCGTAGGTCTTGCCGACGCCAGGCGCCGCGCCGACAAAGATCTTGAGTTTTCCGGCGCGGCTTTCCTCGCGCCGCGCGGCTTCCAGCAGGGCGTCCGGCGACGGTCGGTTCTCAAGATCGCGGCGCTGCTCGGCCATACGGAATCCGGCTCCTCGCGCGTGAAGACCGCCAAGCTACCGGGTCGCGCCACGATCCAGAGCGAGATTGAGCGCGAGCACGTTCACGCGTGGCTCTCCGAGCAAACCAACCAGACGGCCCTCGACGTGGTCATTGACCAACTGACGCACGCGATCTTCCGGCATGTTACGCGCCTTTGCAACACGTGGCACCTGGAACAGAGCGGCTTCGGGCGAGATATGCGGATCAAGCCCGCTCGCCGAGGTGGTCACCAGATCGATCGGCACCGGCGCGGCGGAGTTCTCTTGCTTCAGCTTGTCGACATCGCCCTTGACGCGATCGACCAGGGCCTTGTTGGTCGGGCCGAGGTTGGAGCCGCCGGAATTCGCCGCATTGTAGGGCGCATCGACGGTCTTGGCCGGGTTCTTCGGATCGGGCGTGTTCGTCGCCGAAGGCCGGCCATGAAAATATTTGTCGTCGGCGAAGACCTGCCCGATCAGCGCCGAGCCGACGACCTTGCCGTCCTTCTCGATCAGGCTTCCCTGCGCCTGGTAGGGAAACAGCGTACCGGCAATGCCGGTCATGGCCAGCGGATAGATGAGGCCGGTGATCACCGTCAAGGCGACGACGAGCACGATGGCTGGGCGGATTTCCTTCAGCATGACGACTTCTCCTCAGGCAGCAATATTCTCAAGCTAAGTGCAAGGCGGTGACCAGAAGGTCGATGGCTTTGATGCCGGCAAACGGCACGATGATGCCGCCGAGACCGTAGATCAGCAGGTTGCGGCGCAGCAGCGGGCCGGCGCCGATCGGGCGGTACGCGACGCCCTTCAAGGCCAGCGGAATGAGCGCGACGATAATCAGCGCATTGAAGATGATGGCCGACAGGATCGCGCTCTGCGGGCTCGCCAGTCTCATGATGTTGAGCGCCTGCAGCGGGCCGCTGGCAGCGCCCTCGGCGAGATAATACGAGGCGAACATCGCCG
>JBBWZU010000569.1:0-3258 GCA_039649225.1 Hyphomicrobiales bacterium
GGTGTATCCGTTCCGCACGCTCTATGTGGCGGATCTCGATGCGATCGAGCGCAAGGGCGATGCCCGGGATGCGCTGGCGCGGGTCAAGTCCGCGTTTCCTCAATTGGACCTCTGGGTGGACAACGGCCTTGCCGAGGCAGCCGCCGCACGGGCGTTTCTCGATAACGGAGCGGATCATCTGGTTCTCGGCAGCGAGGCACAGGCCGACCACCGGCTGGTCGAGAGCCTGCGGGACGATCCGCGGGTGATCCTTTCGCTGGATTTTCGCCGCGATGATTTCATCGGGCCGGCCTCGCTGCTCGCGACGCCGGAGATCTGGCCGCAACGCATCATCGTGATGACGCTGGCGCGCGTCGGCAGCGCGGCCGGGCCGGACCTCGAAAGGCTGGCCGCGATACAGACGATTTCTAAGAATCGGCAAATCTACGCAGCCGGCGGCGTTCGCCACGCCGTCGATCTTGCGGCAATCAAACGCGCCGGCATCGCCGGCGCGCTCGTTGCAAGTTCGCTTCATGACGGCCGCCTGACGCGAGCCGACATCGAACGGCTATTCCGGTAGTTGATCGATATCAATCCCGCTCGTCCCCGCGGAAAGCGGGGACCCAGGGCAACACGCTTGGACCGGCGTATCTGGCCTTGGATTCCCGCTTGCGCGGGAATGAGCAGAACATGCCCTAAGCGGCGAACGGATGCTTGACCTGATTGCGCTGGGCGACGACTTCCGAGGCCTTCGGCGAGCCGGCTACCGCGCGCGCGATCGATTCCTTGACGGCCTTGTAATTGTATTCCTGGATTTTCTTGTCGTCGGCCGCTTCCCAGTGGATGAACACGCCGACGCAGATGAAGATGTTGTCGGCCTCGTCCGCCGGGATCACGCCTTCCGCGACGCTGTCGGCCACCGCCATCGCAACCGCGTGCTGCGCGGGTCCGAACATCTGCACCGCCTGCTTGGCGCCCTTGATGGTGACCTTGTTGAACATCACGGTCGCGGGTTTCGTGAGCAAATTGGGTGCGACCACCGCCAGCAACGACGTGAAGCCGTCCTTGTTGTTCACCAGAGCATTCGCGAATGCGGTCTCGGCGGCGCTGCCGCGCGGTCCCATGATCAGGTCGATATGGGCAACTTCATTGCCTTCGCCGACGAGCGATTCGCCGACGCAGAGTCCTGTGATTTTCGCCATCGCCATCTCCTCCCAAGGAAATTTTGAACCGATTGCACGCGTACAGGAGGCAGGCGCCCCCTGCATACGGCTATCCTTGTTGACAGCGTCCGGATGGGCCGGACCGGTTAGCCAGATAGCGGCGGAGTTTTCTCCACCGCCAAAGTCAACCACTGTTGGGCGCCCGCGGCAAGATGCCAATAAGACGATGCGCGAATAGAGTTGCGACGGTGAGGTCCGCGCTGGTGCCGGGATTGAGGTCGGCGGCCTTGAGTTCGCCATCCCAGGCCAGCAGATCGCCAAGCAGGGCGTCAGGTTCCCCGGTGGCGTTAAGGCGGCGCTTGAACGCGGTTGCGCGCCCGCGCACCTCATCGGCGGCAGCGGTGCCGTACTTCCGGACGATGTGGGTGTCGGGAAAAGCGGCGAGAAAGCCGAGATAGACGGCGAGCACCACCCATTGCGAATGGGGCCAACGCCGCGATGCGGTATCGAACTCGGCGAGTCCGCAGTCAAAAATATCAGCAAAACCGGTCGAAAATTGATACGCGATGCGGTCGCGCTCCGCCGCCTCGGCCATCGCCTGCCCGAGCGGCACGGCCGCGGGCGCATGAACATCGTGCCGCTCGGCGTCCCCAAGACCGCCCGGCGCGGCGAGCGCGATGGCCTGAAAGACAAGATCGGCATCCGCGACGTCGAGGCCTTGCAGCACATGCGCGAGCGCGTCCCGCAGGGAGGTCGCTGCCGTTTCGGCGGCAGCGGCGAGCGGTGCGCACAGGAGGATGATGCCGAGATTGGTATTGGTTTCCACCGTGGCGCGCGTTGCCGCGACGGCGCCGAGGATGCGCTGTCCGACGCGCGCGCCACTCTCGGTCAGCGGGCCGGCCGCGGCCTCGGCGCTGCGCAGGAAATCCGCGACCGACATCCGGTGGCCGTCGGCGAAAACATGCACATTGCCGGGCTTGGGCGCTTCGAGCTCGTCGCGGCACGCCGCCACGAAGGCAGCCGCGATGACGGCCGCCGGCACGGTCATAAGACCGCCCGCTGCGCACCGTTCCGGCTGAGCAACTCCACGAGATCAGCCGCGAGCGCTGCCGCGATATTCGGTTGAGTGACCTTCTGCACGCCCGCCCAGGCCGGCATGCTGTTGACCTCGAGCACGCTCGGCCGGCCGTCGGCGCCGTAAATGACGTCGACACCCGCGAAGGCCGTGCCGACGGCGGCGGCAGCCGCAATAGCCAGGTCCCGCATCTCGGCATCGACAAGAGCCGCGACCGGCTTTCCGCCACGCTTGACGTTGGTGATCCAGGTCGGCGCGTGACGCGCCATGGCGGCGATCAGGCGCCCCTGCGACACCAGCAGGCGGAAATCGCGAAAGCCGTCGCGGTCGACGCCAACGAAGCGCTGCAGGTAGTAAGCCCCGGCGACCGCGGCGGGTTCGGGCAGTTCACTCGCCTGGTGGATCAGCCGCAATCCGCGGCCCTGCGAGCCGAACAGCGGCTTGAGCACCAGCGGTCCATGCGGCGCCTCGCGCCGCACGATCCCGCGCGCGGCTTCCGGCGATTCCGTCGTCCAGGTCGGCGGCGTCGGGATTCCGGCGCGTGCCAGCAAGAAGCTGGTCATCGACTTGTCGACACAGCGCTCGATCGCGCGCGCATCGTTCCACACCGTGACGCCCAGTTCGCGCAGCGCATGCAGCACGCCGAGCCGCATCGTCACGGCCTCGAAGCTGCCGCCCGACATGGTCCGCACCATCACGGCGTCGGGCAGTTGCGCCCGCCCCGGGATCGAGAGTCCGGAGGCGCTTTGCGTATCGAACCCGCACGCCGCAAGATCGATCGCAAAGGTCTCGGCGCCGAGCGCCGCAAACGCCTTGGCGAGCCCGCGCGCATGCCAATCCCAGCGGTCGACCACGAGGCCGACGGCGAGGCGCCGCAACGCGGGTTTGACGGCGGCCTTAAGCGAAGGAGGCATCGAGCAGGCTCAGGTTCACCGCGCCGGCGCGGAAGCTTTCGCCGGCCTCAATCGCCGTGACGATCACCGCGGCCGGGCTGAACAGCATCGGATCGATGGCGTAGAAGTCGCCTTTGACGCGCTTGAA
>JBBWZU010000577.1:0-6690 GCA_039649225.1 Hyphomicrobiales bacterium
CGCAGCAATTCGGCGCGAGCGGATGAAAGTAGGCGATCGTCTTGCGCCGGTTCAGCTCCTCGAACACCGGCCGGAACATCGGATCGCCCGGCCATTGGCCCTCATAGCTGGTGGTAAAGCCGATGCCATCGGCTTTGAGAACGTCGAAGGCGTATTCGATCTCGCGCAGCGTGCCCTCGACGTCCGGCATCGGCATGCAGGCGAACAGGCCGAAGCGGCCGGGATGCTGGCGCACCATGTCGGCGCCGTAGTCGTTGCAGATGCGCGCCATTTTGCGCGCGGCTTGGACATCGCCGAACCAGATGCCGGGCGTTGAGATCGACAGCATCGCGGTCGCCACAGCGTTGCGGTCCATGTCCTCGATCGCTTTGGCGATCGTCCAGTTCTGCTGCGCCGGCCACAGCGCGGCCAGGCCAGCTTTGTCGCTCCAGGCCTTCAGCGGCTCGAGATAGGGCGGCGGAAAGAAATGATGATGCGTGTCGATGATGCGCGCTGGCGCGGGTACCTGTGCCAGCGCGTCCGGTGCCGTCACGGCAGTTGCGGCGAACGCCGCCATCGCGGTCATGACCTGTCGGCGCGAGAAGCCGCAGGCGCAGCTCTGGCCGGCCGTCTCCGCGCACTCGAACGCGCTGCGTTTTGCGTGCCGCATGGACGTGCTCCCTGTTATTGCGCCGGTTCTTCTTTCGGACCGTGCTATTCGTTCAAGAGCTTTTAACAGCTTTCTCGATGCGGCGGTCAGGGACGAGCCACATCAAGGCCAGCAGAACATACGCCGCGCAGGCGAGGAGTGGGCTGATGAAAGCCAATCCGATCCCCGCCAGGCAGAAGAACGGCGAGAGCTTACCCTTGATGTCGCGGCCGAGTGCATCGGCCAGAGCCTTGTCGGTCCCGTTGGCTCTCACGATGCATGCCTGCAGGATGTAATAGGCGAGTGCCGGCATCAGCAGAGCCACGCCATAGGTTGCGACTGGCAGCTCCGCGAAGTGGTTTTCTCCCATCCATCCGGTCGCGAACGGAATGAGGGAGAGCCAAAACAGCAAATGCATGTTCGCCCACATCACGGCGGCGTTGATGCGCCGGCTCGCATGCAGCAGATGATGATGGTTGTTCCAATAGATGCCGACGAAAACGAAACTCAGCACGTAACTGAGGAAGACCGGGAGCAATGCCGCCAGCGCGGCGAAATCCGCGCCGTGCGGCACCTTCAGCTCCAGAACCATGATCGTGATGATGATCGCGATCACGCCGTCGCTGAATGCCGCCAGCCGTTCCTTGTTCAAAGCCAGTCCCTTTGCGCGAAAAATCCGGCCTTCTTGCTAAGGCCGCACCATCAATATCGGCGGACGCGCGGCCGGGATACGGGCCCAGGTGTTTTCTTCGTTCTCCTCGAAGCGCCAGGCCTCGCCCTTGGCGTTGAGCATCACGAACTGGCCGCGGTCGAGCTTCCACGACACCGGGGCAAAGCGCGTGATCAGCCCGTCGCAACCCAGCTTGACGATCAGCACGAAACTGTCGCTGTCGAAGGCGGTGTTGCCGAGCGTGAGCTGACACACGGCCTTGGGCGTGTTGCGCGTGATCTGCCAATCGCCGAACAGGTCGTCGGTGATACGCTCCTTGCCGCCGCCGGCGAGCGTCTGCAGGAAATAGTGGGTGTAGCTCGGCGTGGTCTCGTACATTCCGCTCTCGACCTCATTGAGCTCGAACAGCACCGCGCCCTTGGCGTCGACCAGCTTGAGCGCATCGTCGCTGCCCATGGTCCAGGCAGCGGTCGCGCGCAGGTCGGGAAATGTCGTGGCGCAGCTTCCACCGAGGGCCACAGATCGGCCGGGGCCCGCGGGGTCGAGCTTGAAGGTGAGCGTGCAGCGGCGGTCGCGATCGGGGTTGGAGAACTCCCAGACGCCGACCAGCGCGCGCGCGGCATCGCTCGGCTGCGGCGCCTGCGCGCGAGCCGAGGCGCAGGAGAGCGCGAGCAATGCGGCGATCAGCAGGCGATTGCGCATCATTGAGGTAACGCTTGCGTTCCGTTCACACTGTGTTTGCGGCGGCCCAACAATACCGCCCAATGCCGCCAAATAATGGCTACTTCTTCACCGGCGTCTCGGCAACCGGCGTCAGCGGCCCCTTGCCGGAAAACCACGAGATGATGTTGTCGGCGACCAGCGTATCCATGGCGCGGCGGGTCGCGACGGATCCCGAGCCGACATGCGGCAGGAGCACGACATTGTCCATGTCGATCAATTCCTGCGGCACTTTCGGCTCCTGCGCGAACACGTCGAGACCGGCGGAGAGGATCTTCTTTTCCTTCAGCGCCGTGATCAGCGCCGCCTCATCGACTACCGACCCGCGCGCCACATTGATCAAAATGCCGTTCGGCCCGAGGGCGTCGAGCACCTCGGCGTTGACGAGATTTTTGGTCGCGGCCCCGCCGGGCGTGATGACGATGATGAGATCGACGTCGCGCGCCATCTCGGTGAGGTTCGGATAGTGCTTGTAGGCGACGTCCGCGACCGGGCGGCGGGTGTGATAGACGACCGGCACATGCATCGCCTCGAGGCGGCGCGCGATCGCCTTGCCGATACGCCCCATGCCGAGGATGCCGGCGGTGCGGTCGCGCAGCGAGGGCGTGAGCTGGTAGTCGCCGTGGATCGGCCATTTGCCGGCGCGCAGATAACGCTCGGCTTGCGGCAGATGCCGCACGGTGCAGAGCAGGAGGCCGAGCGCGGTGTCGGCCACTTCCTCGTTGAGCACGTCCGGCGTGTTGGTGACGATGATGCCGTGCTCGCCCGCCCATTTGGCGTCGATGTGATCGTAGCCGACGCCGAAGCTGGATACGATTTCGAGCTTGGGGAACCGCGACATCATCGCGGCATCGATGCGTCCGTGCCCGCCGGCCGCCGCGATCGCGCGCACGCTCGGCGCGATCTTGGTGACAAAAGCCTCATGATCGGGCGCCGCCCAGACTTTGTGCAGCTGCAGCATCGGCGCCTTGGCGAGGGTTTCCTCGATGATCGGCTTGGGGCCGAACATTACAACGTCGGCTTTGTCGCCGGGCATGACGGATCTCCAGTCCTTGAATGTGCCGCGGCGGCGCCGCAGGTTGGGCGGGATCGCAGAGTCCCGATCCCCGACCGGGCGTCAAGCGCGAAAATCGCGCATCCGGCTCGCCCGGCTTGATCTCGGCCACGCCCTGGAGAATGATTTGCCGCCGCTAGCCTGGGGTAGCATTGACTTCATGCCGCTCACGGACGATGACTGGGCCAACAAGACTAACATTCTAGTAGCTCGTATTCGAACTTGGGAGGATGTGCATGGCGTCTGTCGGAATCCGCGACGTCCGCAAGGCATACGGCGCGACGCAGGTGATTCACGGCGTCGACATCACGATCAATGACGGCGAGTTCGTGGTGCTGGTCGGCCCCTCGGGATGCGGCAAGTCCACGCTGCTGCGCATGATTGCGGGGCTGGAAAACATCACCGGCGGCGAGATCCGCATCGGCGAGCGCGTCGTCAACAACGTGCCGCCGAAAGAGCGCGATATCGCGATGGTGTTCCAGAACTACGCGCTGTATCCGCATATGACGGTCGCCGCCAACATGGGCTTCTCGCTCAAGCTGCGCGGCGCCGACAAGTCCGAGATCGACGGCCGCGTGCATCGCGCCGCCGAGATCCTCGGCCTGATGCCGCTCTTGGAGCGCTTTCCGCGCCAGCTCTCCGGCGGCCAGCGTCAGCGCGTCGCCATGGGCCGCGCCATTGTGCGCGACCCGCAGGTGTTTCTGTTCGACGAGCCGCTTTCGAACCTCGATGCCAAGCTGCGCGTCGCGATGCGCACCGAGATCAAGGAGCTGCACCAGCGGCTGAAAACCACCACCGTCTACGTGACGCATGACCAGATCGAGGCCATGACCATGGCCGATAAAATCGTCGTGATGCATGACGGCATCGTGGAACAGATCGGCACGCCGCTCGATCTCTACGATAAGCCGGAGAATCAATTCGTGGCGGGCTTCATCGGCTCGCCGGCGATGAATTTCCTCAAAGGCAATGTCAAGCTGAACGGCACGGCCGGGTTCGTCGGCCCGAACGGCGTGAAGCTTCCGCTTGCCGGCGCGCCTTCTGGGTCGGACGGCCGCCCGGCCGTTTACGGCATCCGGCCCGAGCACTTCACGCTCTCGGACGACGGTGCCGACGCCGAGATCGTCGTGGTGGAGCCGACCGGCTCGGAGACGCAGGTGTTCGCCAAGATCGGCGGTGAGGACGTCGTCGCGGTGTTTCGCGAGCGTCACAAGTTCGAGCCCGGTGACAAGGTCCGCCTCAAGCCCGATCCCGCGCTGGTCCACCTGTTCGACGAGGCGACGGGGAAACGACTGAACGCGTGAGTACGCCACGCTTAAAGCCGAACGCCGAATAAACGAAAAGCCAAAGGGAGACGACCATGAACGACTTTACCCGCCGCTCCATGCTTCAGGGCGGCACCGCGCTGGCGGCGACCGGCGCGCTCACCGGACCGGCCTTGTTCGATTTTGCCAAGGCCTGGGCCCAAGGCGCGCCATGGAAGGCCGAGAAGGGCGCCAAGCTGACCGTGATGCGCTGGAAGCGCTTCGTGGAGGCTGAGGACAAGGCGTTCAACGAAATGGTCGCGGCGTTCAAGGCGGCGACCGGCACCGATATGAACGTGTTCAGCGAGTCGTTCGAGGATGTGCAGCCGAAAGCGTCGGTCGCGGCGAATACCGGCTCGGGCATGGACCTCGCCTGGGGCCTGCACACCCTGCCGCAGCTGTTCCCCACCAAGGCGATGCAGCTCAACGACGTCGCGGACTATCTCGGCAAGAAGTACGGCGGCTGGACCGCCGCGGCGGAAGCGACCTGCAAGCAGGGCACCAAGTGGCTCGGCATTCCGGTCGCGACGATCGGCGGCTATTTGACCTATCGCAAGTCGGCGGTGGACAAGGCCGGCTTCAAGGAAGTTCCGATGGACTTCCCGGGCTTTCTCGAACTCGCCAAGGCGCTCAAGAAGAACAACACGCCGGCCGGCTTTCCGCTTGGCCATGCGTCGGGCGATGCCAATGCCTGGCTGCATTGGATTCTGTGGGGACATGGCGCCTATACGGTCGACAAGAACGACAAGGTCATCATCAATTCGCCCGAGACCGTGAAGGCGCTCGAATACTGCAAAGCGCTGTCCGACAACTTCATCCCCGGTGTCGCGTCGTGGAACGACTCGTCGAACAACAAGGCGTTCCTGGCGGGCGAGCTCTATCTGACCGCGAACGGCATCTCGATCTACGTCGCCGCCAAGGACGACCCGTCCAAGAAGGATCTCGCCGAGGATACCTATCACGCGCTCTGGCCGACCGGCCCGGTCGGCAAGCCGACCGAGCTGCAGCTCTGTGTGCCGATCCTGGCGTTCAATTTCACCAAGTATCCGAACGCCGCAAAGGCCTTCATCGCCTTCATGCTGGAGAAGGAAAACTACGAGAAGTGGCTGTCGGGCGCGCGCGGGTATCTCACCCACACGCTCAAAAGCTACGACTCCGCTCCGGTCTGGAAGGCGGACCCGAAGAACGAAGTGTTCAGCCACGCCAGCGAGCGCGCGCTTCCGGCATCCGGCATCGGCACGCCGGGCGAGAAGGCCGCGACCGCGATCGCGGACTTCCTGGTGGTCGACATGTTCGCCAACTTCTGCACCGGCCGCGAAGACGCCAAGGGTGCCATGGCGATGGCCGAGCGGCAGTTGAAGCGCATCTATCGCTGAACCAGTTGCGAGGGGCTGCCCCTTGCTTTTGCTTGCGGCGCGGGCGGATGGCCCGCCGGGTGCCATCCGCCTGCTAATTCCCCTTCAAAGGGGAATTAAGGAGCTGACCCATGGCTGACATCGCGCTCAATCCAAGAAACGCGCGTGCGCCGGCGCGCGAGATCACCGCGTGGGACCGGCTGAAGGTCAACCGCGACTGGCTCGGCTTCTGGTTCATGGTGCCGGCCATGGCCTTCCTGATCTTCTTTCTCGCCTATCCGCTCGGCCTCGGCATCTGGATCTCTTTTACCGACGCGAAGATCGGCCGGGTCGGCGAATTCGTCGGCATCGAGAATTACGAATGGCTGGCCGACGATTCGATCTTCTGGCTCTCGGTCACCAACACCTTGCTCTACACCGCGGTCGCGAGCGCGTTCAAATTCGCGATCGGACTTTACCTCGCGCTGCTGCTCAACGAGAACATGCCGTTCAAGGCGATGCTGCGCGCGCTGGTGCTGATCCCGTTCATCGTGCCGACGGTGCTCTCGGCGCTGGCGTTCTGGTGGATTTTCGATTCGCAGTTCTCGATCATCTCCTGGTCATTGAAACATCTCGGCCTGATTTCCCAGAACATCAATTTCCTCGGCGACACCACCTGGGCCCGCATCTGCGTGATCTTCGCCAATATCTGGCGCGGCGTACCGTTCGTTGCGATCACGCTGCTCGCCGGCCTGCAGACGGTGCAGCCCTCGCTCTACGAGGCCGCGACGCTGGATGGCGCATCGAAGTGGGAGATGTTCCGCTTCATCACCTATCCGCTGCTGACCCCGATCATCGCGGTGGTGATGACGTTCTCGGTGCTGTTCACCTTCACCGACTTCCAGCTGATCTGGGCGATGACGCGCGGCGGCCCGGTCAACGCCACCCATCTGATGGCGACGCTGTCGTACCAGCGCGCG